>JBAYRB010000020.1:0-12639 GCA_041676905.1 Spirosomataceae bacterium | reverse complement strand
TCGCCATTCTTTTAAAATTCGAGGATAATATTTTGAAATTATTTTATTATTTCTTGCAAGTACACGTATATTGCAGGCTACAGTTTGATGATAAATGCAGGGGTAGGTCCGACTTCCAACTATTTAGATCAACTTCATGAAAAGACGGCTACTTTTCTATACACTTTTTATGCTAATCGGGTCTGCGCAGGTCTTTGCGCAAAATGGCCTCACCTATTTAAATTACAATATACTGGAAGGATTTAAAAGCGACTCCTCATTGAAGGCTGATTTCGTAACCTGGGTAAAAGAAATAGATCCCGACATTATAGCTTTACAGGAAACCAATAAATTTACGCAGAGGTCGTTGGAAGTATTTGCTTCAAGCTATGGCCATCCCTATGCCGTGCTTGCGAAGGAATCAGGGTACCCGGTAGCGATTACCTCCAAATACCCTATAGTGAATGTCCAAAAGGTACTGGATAACATGTGGCATGGCTATTTGTATGCCAACGTCTTGGACTACCATTTATTTGTTCTACACCTCTCCCCCTTCTTGCAAGAGAAACGAAACTATGAAATTGTGCAGATATTAGCCCACATTCGATTACTTCCGAAAAATGCGAAAATAATCGTTTCAGGTGATTTCAACGCGGTTTCCGAACTTGACAAGCATACGCATACCGCTACTTTAATTGAGCTAATGAAAGAAAGTGAGGCAACTCATGCACATATTCGAAACTTAAAAAATGGCCAAATTGACTACGACGTCATCCGTAAAGTAATGGATGCCGGCTTTGTGGATGTATTTTACCAACGTCACAAAAAGTTTAAGTCCAGTTTACCTACCGCTCGATACCGTACTGAAAAGTCTTTCGATCGGAGAATAGATTTCATATTTGTTTCTAAAAACTTATCTAAAAAAGTTGTAGATGCCGATATAATTAAGGACCAATATACCGATTACCTGTCTGACCATTACCCCGTTATTATGCGGCTGAATCAGTAAGTGAGTATGGGTGAGTTTAAGCAGGGTTATGTGATTTTAAGAGTTTGCTTTCTGTAGAAGTGTTTAGGATTAAAACCCGGAAAGTAGCCTGATAGCACGAACGGTAGCATTATGAAATGGTTAAGTTCGGATCTTAAACTAGTGAAGTAAGATAAAAAAATGCAAATTTGTGTATCCGCTTTGGATACTGTTTACCTTTTGAAATGATCGTGAAACGAGACCGCTTCTAAAATGGACGAGGTACTTTTCAAATCGCTGTATAACCGTTATTTCGGAAAAGTATTTCGATTTGTAAGGAATCATACGCGCGATCTTCAGGAAGCGGAGGATCTGACTCACGACGTTTTTTTTCGATTTTGGAAGTATCGGGAATCATTTGCCAGGGATATTCCTCCGGAAGCACAACTATTGGTAATTGCGCGCCGGACGGTCATCAATAATTACAAGAAACGACTATTGCGAAAGTTGACTTCCTTGGAACAAATGGAAGTGGAACTACAGGGAGCAGACGATGCAGATTACGTAATAAGGGATGTCCAAGTCAAGGAGCAACTGCAAGGTGCTCTGAACTTACTTCCTCCAAAGCGAAGAGAGATTTTCGAAAAAAGCCGTTTTCAGGTCATGACCTATGAAGAGATAGCCCAGGATATGGGGATATCTTCCAATACCGTGGAAAGCCAAATGGTAAAAGCCCTTAAATTCCTAAGAGAAAGATTAGCCCATCTCATGAGTATTTTGCTTTGGCCTCTTCTGAATTAAAAAAAAATTTAATCCGAGTAAAGGTATTAGTCCATTCAACTGTATTACCTAATACAGACCAACAACCGTAACCCACGGCTATGTTATCGCGAGAGCTATTAAAAAGGTATTTGGAAAACCGGTGTACCGAAGAAGAGATTCAATGGTTGAAAAATTATTTCGCCCGGGAAAATCCTGAAGAATTAAACCGGTTATTGAGGGACGAATGGGTTTCCATCCATCCAGAGGAACGGGACGCGATCAGCGAATATCATAGGAAACGTATATGGGGAAGGTTAGCTAAAGAAATCGATTTTGAGGAGGTGGATACACCGCTGAATGATTATCCAACTGAAAATAAAAATCGGCGTTGGTGGACTGGAATGGCTGCGGCCATAGTGCTATGCATTGTAGCAATTGGACTGATGAAAAGGTCATTTATGCCTATGACGAGTGAAGTCGCAGCGATGGAGTCTGAGGAACCGATGATTGAGCAGAAAAATACGTCCCATAAAGCTCTTCATCTAACCCTTGTCGATGGCTCGAAAGTGATCCTAGAACCCAATAGTACGATAAAATACGCTCCCGAGTTTTCGCGTGCCAAACGGGTGGTTCACTTGGAAGGGAAGGCTTTTTTTGATGTGGTAAAAGACAGCTTAAGTCCCTTTCATGTTATTACCAATGTGGTAAATGTGAGGGTATTGGGCACGAGTTTTAACGTGACTTCCTTTCAAGATCAACCCGCCGAGGTATCGGTCGTTACCGGAAAAGTGGCTGTATCTGTCAGTGGTAAAGAGGAGGAAACCATTCTGAGACCCAACGAACGAGTGGTCCAGGGCTTGGATAATACCGAATTGACCAAGGGACTGGTAGCAGAACCGATAGTCATTCGGCCTGAACTCATGCACAACCTTTTCCATTTTCAGGATGTGTCCTTGCCAGAGGTATTTCGGGTCTTTGAAGAAGCCTATGACATCCGGATAAAGTATGATTGGGATGCTTTACAGCATTGTACTATCAATGCCCGTCTTGAAGATCAGTCGCTCTTTACTAAGTTGAAGATGATTTGTCTTTCCATGGGGTTGAGCTACGAAGTTTCAGGTACTGAAATCGTAATCACCGGGAAAGGCTGTTAGAAACATATTGATAACTATGAACATTGAATGTACACCTTTACCAACGATACAATACGAAAAAACCTTTGCTTAGCACTTAAAAAAAGTCGCAGATGCCGGAAACATCTGCGACTGGCGGATACCCGAAAGTATCCACATTTTGGGCACGTCCGGAAAACGTGCCTTTGGATTGTATTGCCCGATTTTCTGTAAACCAAACAAAACGAATTCAATTTATGTATTTGAAACAACACTGGCAACATCTTACGTGGACAGCCATGAAGATTTCTTTCATCCAGTTTGCGCTGATAGCCCTGTGCTGCAGTCTAGTTAAGGCTAACTCATCCACAGCGCAAGAACTTTTGGATCGGACCGTTTCCATCCAGGTTAGAGAGCAAAAGCTTAGTCATATTCTGACCTCCATTGAGAAACAGGTAAATGTGCGATTTGTGTACAGTCCACAGGCTATCAAAGCCCACAATCGCGTTTCGGTGACATTGAAAGGGAAGAAGTTATCGGAAGCCCTCTCTGCTATTTTTGAAAATCAAAACATCGAGTGGGAGATTGTTGGCGGGCAAATCATATTGAAACGAGCCGAAAGGACCGACACGGAATATTTCCCTACGGAAATAGATGAAGTTCCTCTGATGCGCTCTCTCGATCGAACAATTACAGGGACCATTACAGATGCTACTTCGAGGGAACCACTTCCAGGTGTCAATGTCGTGGTAAAAGGCACTCAAACGGGGACGGTATCAAGCACAGACGGCTCTTATTCCATCACCGTAAAAGACGACAATGAAGTTGTACTGGTGTTTTCATTTGTGGGTTATGTCACACAGGAAATCGCCATCGGAAACCGAACCAGCTTGGACGTGACACTTTCGGTGGATGAAAAAGCCCTCGAAGAAGTCGTAGTAGTAGGATATGGAACGCAAAAGAAGGTTAACCTGACGGGTGCTATAACCGTTGCCGACCCAGCCAAATTAGCGAATCGTCCTATTACCACTTCTTCACAAGCTTTGCAAGGGCTCAACGGATTGTACGTAAACCAAAATACAGGTCAACCTGGAAACGATCAAGCGACGATTCGTATCAGGGGCGTTGGAACGTTGAACGACAATAACCCGCTGGTATTAATTGATGGTGTCTCCTATCCTTTGCTCGATATTAATCCCAATGAAATTGAAAGTATTTCCGTGTTGAAAGATGCTGCGTCCACGGCAGTCTATGGATCGCGAGCGGCTAATGGCGTTATTCTAGTGACTACCAAATCGGGTAAAAGAGGCGAGGGGTATCGGGTTAATTACAATAATTATTTTGGTTTTGACAAACCGACCAAGCTACCGGATGTTGAGTGGGACCCCATTAATTTCATGAAGTATAAAAACATTGCCCTTACCAATGAAGGTAAAGCCAAGGAATATACCGATGCCGAAATTGAAGAGTACAAAAGAGGAATAGCCAGCGATCCAAACGGCTATATGTATCCCCGAACCAATGCCTTTGACGTAGCGCTAAAAAACGGGTTTATCCAGGAGCATAATCTGACGGTATCCGGAGGCGGAGATAAGCACAATCTCGCACTAACGCTGGGGGTTTTAAATCAAGATGGCATACTAAAATATGGTAAATCCAAAGCCAATCGCTACTCGGTCGGTTTGAATGGTCGCGTTGACGTTACGAACTTCCTTTCCATTGGAGGTAAAATATCAGGGACTTTCCGTCGTTGGGACGAGCCCCAGATTACCACCGCTACATTTTGGCAAAACGCAATTTTTAGAACCGTCCCTATCTTTCCGGTATTAATAGAAGACGGCCGTTATGGCAATACCTGGCTACGTTCTACGGGATTAAACGTCTGGTCGAATCCGCTGGCGAATTTGAAGGAAGGCTCTCGCGATTATGTGCAATCCCGTATCTTAACCAACGTTTTTGCCGACCTGAAGCTACCATTTAACATCACCTATAAGGTCAATTTAGCTGCTAACAATTACGATTATATTCAGCATGTATTCAGGCCTTTGCTGACCAATACCAATCCGAAGACGTTAGCCTCCGTGGTGGTGAACGCCACTACAATGGGTTACCGACGGTATGAGAAAGAAATCAATTTGACAGGCTTCCACACCCTCGACTGGTATACCCAAATCGGTGAAAAACACGGGCTGTCGCTATTACTAGGTAATAGTGTTGAAACCTTCTCTTGGGAGTATTTCAATGCACAAAAAGAAGGTTCGATGGATAATCAGCTCACCGACATGGATGTATTTCTGATGAATCCGCAGGTCAACGGGAATAGCACTGAATCGGCCATTCTGTCTTATTTCGGACGGTTGAATTACAATTTCGATGACAAATACCTGCTCGAAGCCAATTTCCGTTACGACGGTTCTTCTCGGTTTGCCAAAGAACACCGTTGGGGTTTATTCCCCTCCTTCTCGGTAGGATGGAGAATGGATCGGGAAAACTTCTTGAAGGATGTCAATTGGATTACAAATTTAAAGCCACGCTTCTCATGGGGTAAAATCGGAAATCAGCAAATTTCCCTTTGGAGCTATATCAACTCCATTACCCTAAACCAGAACTATTCTTTTGGAAACACGGAAGCCCTTGGCGCAGCCGCAACAGCCGCTTCAGACCCTAGTTTGAGTTGGGAAACGACCACGATGGCTAACCTGGGTATCGATATCACCCTTTTTAACGGACGATTAGGGACAACCATCGAATTGTACGACAAGAAAACTGACGGAATCCTCCGACCTGTAAACTACGCCTCTCAAGTAGGAGATCTAACCGGGCCTACTACGAATGTCGGATCGATGAGTAATCGGGGGATCGAGGTGTTGGTAAATCATCGCAATCAAAAAGGACAAATTTCGTACGAAATCGAAGGTAGCCTTGCCTACAACAAGAATGAGGTAACCCATTTAAATGGTCAGGATATTATTTCCGGTCGATACATCACGCGTGAAGGGCATCCGGTTCAATCTTATTACATCTATGAGGCGGAGGGAATCTTCCAATCGGAAGACGAAATAGCCAGTCACGCCTTCCAGAACGCAGCCACCAAAGTTGGGTTTATTAAGTACAAAGACCAAAATGGGGACAATCGGATTGATGCACGCGATCGCAAAATTTTCCACGGAGTAGTCCCCGAATTTACCTATTCGTTCAATCTCGGCTTTGGATATAAGGGGCTGCAGTTACTGGCCTTTTTTCAAGGCGTTGGAAAGGTTTATACCTATCCGCAACATAATATCAGCTATCCCTATTACAACGGTGCTGGTGTTACCAAGGAATGGCTAACCGATTCCTGGACCCACGAGAACAGAGATGCCCGTTTGCCAATTCTTACAACCAGTACGGGTAATACGCTAAACTTTGAGAATTCAACCTTCTGGTTACAAAACGCTTCTTATCTGCGTCTTAAAAACATCCAACTGAGCTATGATCTACCTTCTGGCGTGGTGGAAAAATTGTACATGAGAAATCTGAAGCTTTTTGTAAACGGTCAAAACCTATTGACTTTCACCAAGATGAAGCATTGGGATCCGGAAAAAAACCTGACACAGGATAACATCTTCGCTTATCCTCAAGTCAAGACCGTCACAGTTGGGTTAAATGTTACATTCTAAAAGCTAGACATTCTAATGAAACGATATATAGCAATAATCACACTTATGGGGCTCTTACAGAGTTGTGCTGATATTCTGGAGACGACCCCTAAAAACAGATATACCGAAGAAACCTTTTGGCAGACGGAAGCTCAGGCGGATGCAGGTCTTACAGCCTGTTATGCCACATTACGCCGAGAGGGAATCTATGGGGGCGGTGCCTGGGCTACCCCTTTATGGGAAGAAACCGCAACGCCCAATGCTACCGATTACAACAGTGCCTCCGGCTTCTTCAGAATAGCTGAAGGGATACATGACGGTTCAAATGCAGGAATTATCAATAACCGGTGGGCTCATGCTTATGAAGGTATTGGACGTTGTAATACCTACCTGGCGAAAGTTCCTGAAATCCCCATGAACGAAGACAAGAAAAATCAGGGAATTGCCGAAGCGAAATTCTTGCGTGCCCTGTATTACAGTCTTTTAATCAACTACTACGGCGATGTGCCCCTAATTTTGGACCCACCAGTGAAAGAGCATAATTCCCTGCCCAGAAATCCGAAAGAACAGGTTTTCGCACAGATCATAAAAGACTTGGATGAAGCGGCAGCTGTCCTTGGAGTTACACCTACCCAAACCGGTAGAGCTACCAAGGGTGCTTGTTACGCGCTAAAAGCCCGCCAATATCTCTATCACGGGAAGTTTCAAGAAGCAGCTGCAGCGGCCAAACAAGTCATAGATATGAACCAATATTCGCTGTTCCCAGACTATCGGGGTTTGTTTATGCCGGAGAATGAAAACAATGATGAAGTGATATTCGATGTACAGTATCTCTTCCCTAACTATTGTCATTCATTTGATCTTATTCGCCGTCAGTATGATACATCAGCACCCTTGAGGGACTTGGTTGATGCCTACTTAATGAATGATGGTTCTACCATTGAAGCCTCCGACCTATACGATCCCACTCGTTATTGGGAAAATAGAGATCCACGCTTCCGTATGACGTTAGTGTGGCCTGGATCCACGTATCGTGGGGCCGTTGTGACCGACCGTACCTTCGCACAAACAGGGTTTACTTTTAAAAAGTACAGCATTTATGATGAAGACAATGAATATAATTCGCTGATTAAAAATAGTGCTCAATCGGATATTAATTATATTGTCCTTCGGTATGCCGATATCCTACTCATGTACGCTGAAGCTAAAATCGAATTAAATCAGATCGACGAAAGTGTATATGAGGCGATTAATGCGGTAAGAACTAGACCCACCGTGAATATGCCTCCCATTCAGCACACCGACCCATCGGACGCGGCTAACTACGTGGCCATGTCGGATCAAGCTCGTTTAAGAGAGGTTTTAAGACATGAGCGGAGGATTGAATTTGCAGGGGAAGGCTATTATTATATGGATATTTTGCGGTGGAGAATCGCAGAAGACGTAAATAATGGCCCCATCTATACCCACAATTACACGGAAAAGTTAGTCAGGAAATTCAATAAGGACAGGGATTATTTGTGGCCGGTACCTGCTTACGAACTTCAAGAAAACCCAGCTCTTGAACCCAATAACCCTAATTGGTAAATAATGGTTAAGCCGAATCAGCGACATCACTCATGGATGAACCTCCCCTTTAAAACCATAGAATTAAGGGGAGGGTGCTTACTTTGTTGTTTATTAATAGGTTTTTTCACCGCTTGTCAAAACAAAGAACGCAAACCTAACATCATCTACATTTATGCCGATGATTTAGGTTATGGGGAACTCGGGGTATACGGACAAGAAAAAATAAAGACACCGCATTTAGATCAGTTAGCGCAGGAAGGGATCCGTTTTACCCATCATTATACCAGTGCTCCTGTTTGTGCGCCCGCGCGATGTATGTTAATGACCGGGAGACATAGTGGCCATTCATTTATTCGAGGTAATTATGAATTAGGCGGCTTCGCCGATGATCAGGAAGGGGGGCAAATGCCCCTTCCTGAAAATGCCCTAACCGTGGCTAAGGTCCTTCAACAAGCCGGGTATAAAACTGGAATAATAGGTAAATGGGGACTGGGCGTAACGGGTACTAGCGGTCATCCCAATCGGCAGGGATTCGATTATTTCTACGGTTATTTAGATCAGAAACAAGCCCATAATTATTATCCAACGCATTTATGGGAAAACGAACAATGGGACACTCTCCAAAATCCTAATATAATCGTTCATCGAAAAATTGAAGGAGACTTAACCGATGAGGTATTCGACTATTATAAAGGTCAGGATTATGCCATCGATAAAATGAGAAAAAAAACCAAAGCCTTTATCGAACGGCATAAGGACGAGCCCTTCTTCCTCTACCTACCTTCAACCATTCCGCATGTCTCGTTACAGGTTCCAGATGGGGAGTTGGAACCCTATTTAGGTAAATTCGAAGAGCAGCCCTATGGGTCAGAAAAAGGGTATACTGCCGCGAAGTATCCCTTATCGACCTATGCGGCAATGATTAGTTACCTCGACAAACAAGTAGGAGAAGTGGTAGCTTATATAAAAGAGCTGGGGTTAGAAGAAAATACGGTTATTATGTTTTCCAGCGATAACGGGCCGACCTTCAATGGGGGAGTGGATCGTGAATATTTCAATAGTACGGGAGGCCTACGCGGAGGGAAGGGCGAAGTTTATGAAGGGGGAATAAGAGTGCCCTTTATCGCAAGATGGCCGGGTAAAATTACTTCTGGCCAGGTTTCGGATGTCGTATCAGTGCAATACGATATGATGGCTACCCTTTGTGATATCGCAGGGGTGGAGGCGCCTCCCAATGATGGTATCTCACTATGGCCTGCCTTGTCAGGGCAGGGGAAAGTGACTCCGCGAGATTATTTATATTTTGAATTTCCCGAAAGAGGAGGCCAGGTGGCCATTCGTTTTCAGAAATATAAGGGTGTCAAAACCGGACTTAAAAATAACCCAAATTCAACTTGGCAATTATACGATTTGGAATCCGATACGAAAGAAGAATACGACATCGCTGCTCAGCATCCCGACATTCTTCAAAAAATGGATTCGATTGTTAAGTCCGAACATTGGTCGGCAACGATTCGAGAATGGGAAATCATCGATCCTAAATTTAACCTATGAGAGCCATTATTAATTTAATCCCTAAAGCATGAATAAATTTCACCTGGTCATGTTCTCCCTTTTACTAGTGGGAAATGCCCCTTTGTTAGCTCAAAAACAGTTTTTAGTTTGCGGTGATACGAAGGTTTTACTGGTTGATTACGACAAGTCTAAGGATACGATCCCACATATAGTCTGGGAATGGGACGCTTCAAAGGATGAGCAATTACCTGAAATTTACCGAACCCGGAAATTCAGGACCATGGATGATTGTAAACTTTCGCCCGACAGAAAACAGCTTTTAGTTTCATCTTCCTCAGGTGGCGTAGCCCTGCTTAGTTTTCCTGACAAGAAGCTGCTATTTCTAACAGAGGTGGGGAATGCCCATTCCATTGAGTTTCTTCCAGGGGGACTCATCGCTGCAGCTGGTTCCGTTCATGCAAATGGGAATAGTGTAGAGATTTTCAATCCCGCCGTATCCGATCAACCATTGGCCAAAGATTCCCTTTATTCTGGTCATGGAGTCGTTTGGCATAAAAAGAAAAATGTACTTTATGCCCTTGGTTATGATGTTTTACGTGCGTATGCATTGTCGATTTCAGACCCCACTAAACCCGAATTAAAGTTATTGAAGGAATGGAAGATTCCCGGTAAAAGCGGGCACGACCTGTTTCTCACCGCCAACGGAAAACAACTTTATATTACCGAACATACCAACGCCTGGGTATTCGATATCAAAAAAGAGAAGTTCTCCAACATACAAGATTTCCCTACAAAGGAAAACATCAAGAGCATAGGCCGGAACAGGGCCGGTCAGATTATTTATACGGAACCTGAAGAGTCATGGTGGACTTTTTCCGTTAAATTCATCAACCCGGGACGGAAATTTGGATTTCCAGGCATGAAAGTTTATAAAGCTAGATGGGCTCAATTGTAATACTCCAGCTTGAGAACCCTAGTATCGCTTAAATTCGGACAAGATGTAGATAAAAAAGAGTAAATTCTTTGCCTTTCTGAGTTATATAAGAAAATTCGTAGGAGGTATTTGCCTCCTATCGGGAACTCTTATCTAATGATTAAAGGTGTAATACGTACGGTTAGCTTTATTTTTCTGATGATAGGGACGGTTGGCGCATTTTGTCAAACTCCTCCCTCTACAATTGGAAAACAGCCCAATATCATCTTCGTTATTACCGATAGTCATAGAGCCGACGCACTTGGAGCTAACGGAAATAAATTTATAGAAACACCCTACCTCGACGCTATTGCGAGCCAAGGTTTGAACTTTCGACAAGCCTATGTAACCACAGCCATTTGTGCGGTTAGTCGCGCTAGCATTTTAAGTGGTCAATATCAGCAAAGGCATCGGATCAATGATTTTAAAACCAATTTTTCAGAAGAAGCTTGGAGTAACACCTACCCTATGTTGCTACGTAAGGGTGGGTATCAGGTAGCCCAAATAGGTTTTTTAGGGGTGGGTAATAATCCGCCAGCCCATACATTTGACCATTGGGATGTAAAAATTCCCTGGATGTCGGAAGATAGCGTCCATCAAACCGATGCAATCACCGAAAAAGCCGTCGAATATATCAAGCAACAGGCCGAAAATAACAAACCTTTTTACCTAGCTGTATCCTTTAATGCAGCCCATGAAATTGATCCAAAGAACGGTGTGCCCGCTCACTATCTGATCCAACCTAGATACAGTGATCTGTACCAAGATTTGTTTATACCGGCTCCTCCTTCTTCTACCAATAAACATTGGCAGGAGTTTCCCGACTTCTTCAAAAATGAAAAAAACATCGCAAGGGAACGGTGGCAAGGATTCCTCTCCTCCCCTGAACTATTCGAGCGCAACACGAAAGATTACTACAGATTAATCACCGGGTTGGACGAAGCCGTGGGTGAAATAATCGATGCTGCTCAAAAATATGCACCCAATACCGTGTTTATCTACACCAGTGATCATGGTTTTTCATTGGGGGAGCATGGGTTGATGGGGAAATGGTATGGATTTCAAAAAGGAATTCACGTTCCCTTAATATTTTATGACCTTAGACCTCAGGGGGTGGTACCTATGGGTGTTTCCGACGATCTTGTGCTGAATATCGATCTTGCCCCCACTATCTTGGGCATTGCGGGGATTACAGCTCCAGCGTCGATGCAGGGTATGGACCTGATTAAAAATTTTGGCAATAAGGAAATGCGTCGTAATTCTTTCTTTTATGAGCATACGGTTTTTCCAAGCCCCCTATTGCCCAAAATGGAGGGCGTCGTCAGTAAAGACTATAAGTATTTGATCTTTACCGAACATGACTACGAACTCTTTTACGATTTAAAGTCTGACCCGCACGAAATGAAAAATTTAATATCGAGTCGCCGCTATCGGAAGAAAATAGATCAGTTCCGTCAACAGTATCAGGCATTTAAGAAAACCTTGCCTTAGTATTACCTGGTGGTAATTTTCGATTTTCAAGGCGCCACTTTGTAGGTGATAACGGTTCCTAATCCAATTTTGCATCCCATGAAAACCCGATGTTCTTTACTAATTAGTGTACGTCTGGCCATCCTATATTGGGCACTTTTCTTCCCGCTAGTAACCCAGGGACAAAAAGAATTACTGGTTATTAAGGACAAGTGGGTAAAATACAATGACCCATCGTACCTTCTCTATCATCATATGGCCAAAGACGCCTACCAATTGATTGATCAGATGGAGGCCGACGTAGAAAAGCTTAAAACCAGGAAACAATGGCAGAAAAGACAGCAAGATCTTAAAGCGACTATTTGGAATCAATTAGGTGGTTTTTTTGAAAAAACGCCCTTGAATGCGAAGGTCACCTCGGTCGTTCAAAAAGAGGATTTTCGTATCGAAAACCTAATCTATGAGTCATTACCGGGTTATTATGTGACAGCATCACTTTTTATTCCGAATGGTTTGAAAGGAAAAGCACCCGCAATACTGTTTTGCAGTGGGCATAGTGCCTTAGCCTATCGCAGAGACGTGTATCAACTCCCTTTGCAAAACCTGGTCAAAAAGGGATTCATCGTATTAGCCTTTGATCCGGTAAGCCAAGGA
>JBAYRB010000019.1:0-12662 GCA_041676905.1 Spirosomataceae bacterium | reverse complement strand
GGCAAAGTTTCTTTTTTAAGTTCGCCGTTCACCCATTCATAGCTGAATACAGTTTTCAAATGATGGGTATCGGTACATCCCCCGGCGATGATCACTTTGTTTTGATAGCTCACAGAAACGCCGTAGCCTGCCGGAACGGGCAAGGATTCTTTAGCGCGTTGCCAATTTCCGCCAGCAGGCTTGACATAAATATGGTCATACCATTTTTTCACTCCGTTTTCCCACGGGTATTTATCAGGAAAGTTGGCTCCCCCCATCGCAATAATGGCTCCGGAAGATACCCCAGCATACATACCCGCAAAACCTTCCTGGTCGGGAATGCCCGGAAACGCTGACCATTTAATTTTATTCACCTGAGCCGTTGCTCCTGTGGCGGTTAGCAATGCGATCATTAGGTATTTGATTTTTTTAAGCATTTCGAAAATTGTGGGTAAGTGAGCGCAAAGCCACCCAAAAAAAGGGGCTTCTTCTTGACTAAAAATTGACGGTGAGTTTCAAAACAGCACCGGGACCTGGCTCGCCGTATCCACCCGTTACCAACAGCACCTTTTGATCCGCATGGTCTTCAATGAAGGTAAGATTGCTAGTCAAGGGTAATTCGGTGTCGATCGTGTATAAAATTTCACCCGCCGTGGATATCACGTGCACAGCGGCCATCCCATAATGGGCAACCCAGACTCGATCTTCTCGGTCTATTGCTAAACCGTCAGGTAGGTTTTTGATGGGATCTCCCGAGGGGTGTTGGGGAAGTTGGACAAACGTTTTTCGATCCCTGACCTGGTAATCTTCGTCCAGCGTCAATACAATGATTCGATTTCCGTAGCTCTCGGCTACGAATAATTTATTTTCGGATGCATTCAAACATAGCCCGTTAGCGTAATCTATCTCATCCGCGATTAATTTTTCAGTGCCATCGACGCCTTTAAAAAGCACTTTTCCATGTGCACGGATGGAATCGGTAAAGAACAAGTTCCCCCGGGAATCGACGATCAGGTCATTGGGGGTAGTGAATTCAATACCCGCACAAAAATTTTCAACGATTGTCTTTTTTAGACTTCCGTCGGGTTGGTAGGCGGTAATTTTACCTGAAGAAGACTCGCAAAACCAATGTTCGCCATTGGGTAGAATCACCTGCCCATTTGGACAGGTGCCGAGAGCCCAGATGCGGAGGACACCTGGTTGCAACATCATTATTTTTTTCCCGCTAAGGGTGGTGAAAAAAAGATTCCCATCCGGGTCAACCGCAGGCCCCTCCGTGTAGTAAGGCAAATCCAAGAGTTTTTCTACACGGCTCAACATGCTTGAAAATCGCTTTTATTTGGCCTTTCGAAAGGAAATAGCGGTTTCCGCCTATGATGGAACGTAAATCGCGTCATATCGGCACTGGTGTCACCGGGCGTGTCGACCTTTACCAAATGCTTGCACACATCTTTATAGGCTGCAATGGGGGCGTTTACACCTTTGGCAACAATAAAATTAAATTGCTCGGGCTGCAATTCATAGGCTAATAGTTGCTGCAGGCTGAAAGGGACCGTGCGCAGCGATGTGAGCATAATGGTTTGACCGTTGGTGGTGTGTACAATCGCAGAGTCGCCCATGTTATAGTTGACGAAACCACCGTGTTTGGGCGTCAACTCCTTAAATTTCCCATCGATCAGCCGAAAGTTCTTCGGTTGAATTAGGTAACCGTTTTCACCGATGGTCAGTCGATCGGGCGTTTCCTCTGCCTCTTTTAATTGTTGAACCGCCTTGGGGTCGTAGATACAAATAAAGGTACCGTCGAGTCCTGCCCGGTCAAGTGCTTCCAGTAAATGCGTGCTTTGGGCACTACTTCCGCCCCCCACATTATCGCCCATGTCGAGTAATAAGATGGGTTTCTCCATGTTTTCAAATTGGGGGATTAGATCATCAATAGTCCGTTTTTGACCGTTATATTGATCCAGGTTATCATAGACAAAGTCTTTTAATTCTTCCTCGAGCTTCTTAGGAATGGGGTTTTCTGAAATGGCGATGAAGGCCGAACCCAATTCCGGCACGTCAGCATAAGGAAAACCTAACAGCAGACTCAGAGCGTATAAATTGTAGGTTTCCTTTTTTGTTTCCAGCAAATGCAGAAGATCCAAACAGGGTGATTCGGAGGTATATTGTTGTTCAATGCTTATGGCAACTGGTAGTTGGATCAATTGATGATAAAACATTTTATTCCCCGATAACCTATCGATCATCATTTGAGCAGCCTTTCTTCCCACCCTTGCCTGGTCGATATGCGGATTAGTTTGATAAGGAAACAAGCCGTCGGTGGCGTTGACCATCTGCGGGCTGACGTTGGCATGGGGGTCTAGGGTTCCGGTAATGGGGATATTGGGGCCAAGACGTTCCCTCAGTCGTTGCATCCAATGCCCATCCATATCCGGATGTTCTTCCGTTACGCCCGCTCCATGTGGGAGGACAATCAGTCCGTCGTAGGGTCCATTTTGGTCGAACAGCTCCAGTAGTCGATTCAAAACGGCGTTATAAGCCTCCCGGGTTACAATTCCGGAAGGCGTTGCAGATGCGTAGAAGATAGGGACGAGTTCGTAATCCTCCCGTTGTTCCAGGACCTCGATGACACCACTAATTTCGTGATGAGCACCTCGGTATTCCTTCAATATGGCTTCTTCTTCGAGCCAAAATGCTTTCTTGAAATGTTCAAGGTCCGTGGGTTGCTTCGAAAAAGTATTGGTTTCGTGGTAAATTCCGGCAAGACCGATACGTTTTTTCATAAGGTTATAGGGTTAGCAAGTTACTTTTTGAGTTTAAAGACAGCGTCTACCTCAAATTTAAGTAAATCTCCCAGGCATCCGATCAATGTAGTTCTTGCCGGATAGGGTTCATTGAAATACTCTCTATATATCGCGTTGAATTCTGCCAAATACTCCTGTTTACCTACGTAATTCCGAACCTGAACGGCATCGTCCAGACTTGCACCGGCTGCTTCCACGATCTTTTTAAGATTCTCGAAAGAACGTCTGCATTCCCCTTCAAAGGTATCGGTTACAATGGCACCGTTTTCATCCACGGAAGCCTGTCCTGAAACAAAAAGGTGATCTCCCGAAATAATACCCGGAGAGAAAGGTAAACTACTTTTGGGAATATTTTCCCCTGTGACTACAATTTTGTCGCTCATCGTTTTATCTAAATAGGTTTATGCGTTTACGGGTCCGTAAGTTTCTACTTTTTCCATCATAGCCAGGATCTCGTCGTCATTCCATGGCATGGGGGGATTTAAGAGGGGCGCTTTGGCAGGCCCGATCTTGATATTATATTTAAGGTACATACCCCGGTCGACAAAGGACCAGACATAGGGAAGTATGGTCTCAATAAATTGCTGAAATGCCAGCATGAAGTTCTGACCTTCTATCACCGCTCCTTCCATAAATTGAGCGCGAACATATTTACAGGTAGGTCCAAACATATTGTAAAATGTGCCAATCGCACCGACGGTACCGCAGATGGCAGCCTGGCACATTAACTCGTCGGCACCGCTAAATAGTTGCCATTTATCGCCTGCCTGGTTTTTAATCGAACCTATTTCCAACAATTGACCGGTGGTCAGTTTCATGCCGGCCACTTGAGGCATTTCCAATAATCGTTGAATGACCTCCTTACTGGCTGCGCCTCCAATTTGGTAGGGGAAAAAGGGAAGATCGGTCGCTTCGGCAATGCGTCGGTAATGGGTTATAGCCATGTCGCTAGTGGCGGCATAATAAATAGGTCCTACCGAAGAGATTCCATCAGCTCCGTGATCGGCAGCATGTTTCGCCAATCGGATGGATTCCTCTGTGTTCATGGCGCCGACCTGTACGATAACAGGCACTCGACCACTGACGAAATCGAGGGTACGGGCTGCAATCTCCTTGCGTTCAGATTCGCTGAATAAGAAACCCTGACCGGTGGAACCTAGTAAATAGATGCCATCCATCTCTTGTTCGATCATCAATTCCACCAATTTTTCCAATTCGGTTGAATTCAATGTTCCATCGGTTTTTACAGGCGTGAACAATGCCGGCCAGACTCCTTTAAATTTTTGTGTGCTCATTTGACTCGTTTTATATCTGCTTTAGTAGAAAATTTGACCGGTAGAGGTCCGGTGTTATGGATAATGTATAATTAAATGCGCTATGAGGGTCACCCCGGGCTGAATTGGTGAAGACGACTTAAGGCTTCGTCGGGGGAGATAGGACGGACAGCGGGAAGCGCAAAATTCCGGTCGACTGTTTCCATATCTTTAAAACCGCTACCTGTCACCAGACAAACGTATTTTTTATCGGGGTCGATTTCCCCTAACAGAATAGCCTTTTCCAGCCCCGCCAATGCTACAGCTCCGGCAGGTTCAGAAAAAATACCTTCTTTAATGGCTAAGTTTCGATGGCATTGGTACACAGCTTCATCCTCTACCGTATACCCTGTTCCCCCTAATTGTCGGCAAGTGGTAATGACTTCCTGGCCATCTAGTACATTGGCCACTTGGAGTCCACTGATAGAGGTGGAGGAGCGAGGTATGGCAACTGCTGGGTAACCTTTTCGCAGCGAGGAGGCAATCGTATCGTTACCTTCGGGTTGTACACAATGAACTTTCGTTTGCCTTTGCTTCGAGAGCACGCCCCGGGCAACAGCCAAGGTAAGTCCCCCACCCCCAGCAGGAACAAATATTTCTATCTCATCTTCCAGTTGTTCCATTAACTCGTGAGAGATGGTTTCCACGCCTTCCATCCCTACCGCACAAAATTTGTAGGCACTGATCGGAAGAGGAAGATCTGCTTTGGCATTGATTTTCGCCAACTCCTGGAAAACTTGTTCGGTTACCCCTGCCGACTTGCCAAAGTCCTGAATCATTAACAGTTCGGCCCCATATAGTTGCATTTGCTTTAACTTCGGCTGGGGGGCACCATCCACGACGATGACGATACATCGAATACCGGCTGCAGCACAATAGGCCGACAAAGCAGCACCCGTATTCCCGCTGGACGTGGCTATGCACGTTTTTTGACCCTTTGCAAGCATGTCGTTGATTAAGCGTGCAGCAAAACGGTCTTTATACGATCCCGATGGATTCAGATTCTCCAATTTGAAATACAAATGCGGTAAACCCATTTCTGGACCTATAGCCCGTGAACGTATTAAGGGGGTATGACCCTCTCCCAAATGGATGCTATTCGTAGATGAAATAGATGGCATCATTATCTTCTTTAAAATTCGTCTGGGAACTGCCGCTTTTTAGCGGAATAGGAATTGAAATTGGTCAGTAGTCCTCCATCTAAGTTCAGCGTAGTGCCCGTTAGGTATGAGGCCTCCTCCGAACAAATCCAAGCAATGGATCGAGCGATTTCGGCAGCTTGACCACCCCTGCCTAAGGGGATAAAATCGGTCAACTGTTGAATGAGCATGTCGCTGATATTGTCGCCGTCCGGATCGGTATAGTCATTGCTCAATTCGGTGTCGATATAGCCCGGAGCTATACCCACTACGCGTATACCCTTACGGCCGTAAGTAATGGAAAGTTCTTTGGTAAGACTATTCAAAGCGCCTTTGGCGGCGATATAAGCGGGTGCCAATCCCGAAGGGCGTTCGGCCATCACACTGGAAATATTGACGATTACCCCGCCGGAAGTTTGCTTCTCCATAATATCCGCTACGGACTTAGCTAAAAATGTGGGAGCCGTAAGACAAACGCGCAATGTTTTTTCCCAGATCTCGAGGGTGGTTTTTCGTATTGACATCCCGATACGCCAAGCCGCATTATTTACTAGCACATCAACACGTCCAAAGGTCTTGAATGATTGATCGACTAAGACATCCCAAAATTGAGGATCCGATAGATCGCCAGGACATAGTTCAACAGTGATCCCATTTTTCTGTAATTCATCGCCCACGCTTGTGAGCTTAACAGGATCGATGTCGGTCAACATCAAAGCATACCCTTTTTCACCAAGACATTGGGCGGTGGCACTTCCGATTCCACCCGCTGCTCCCGTAATTATGGCGATTCGTTTCATATTATTCCTTTTTACACCTATTGCGGTGATTTATTCAACTTTCGGCGATTTGTTTCCCAGGACATCAATCCTGATTTTTCCTTTTTTTGAAATCGGCAAGATTCCTCCTAAAGCATCCCCCTTGTTCACACGCACCACATTACGCATGAGAAAAACTAAACCATCGGTATCAACGATCAATGGCGTAATCTGGCCGGTTAAAGGATCCATGATTTCGCCCCACTTGTCGCCCTTTTTAACCAATTGGCCTATTTCCACATCAGGTAGGTAAATTCCCTCAGCGGGCGAAGGCATTTTTCCTTGTAGGTAGCCGCTGTCTAGGCGGGCATCTTCCACCCAATAATATTTTTCGGTTGAGAGCAACTCGGGTTCACCCTCGATCATTTTCACGGATTTAAGAAAATTGAAAAAACCGGAGACATAGGCTTTAACAACCTGTTTCCTAAACCCGGTACCCCCTCCAAACTCAAGGTAAATCGAGGGGATACCGGCGTCGCGAGCAACCGAGAGGGTACGACCGTTTGGGGTCGATTCCGTTCCCCATATCAGAGGTAATTGAAAGGCCAGCGCCATTTGCCTTTGTACTTCTAAAATTTGATCATCCTCGTGCAACATATATCCGGCTAAAGGGTAGATATCATACAATAGCCCACCCGTGTGCATGTCGATCAAATAGTCGGCTTCTCTTATCCATTTACTAACTGAAAACGCTGCCCGTTCCGAAGCACTACCCTCCTCCTTTCCCGGACAAATTCGAGCCAGGTCTAATCCATCTTCCCCCTGTCGTGTGCCTTGTAAATAGGCGGTGGGATTTACATTGGGTACGATCGTAATCTGCCCATTCTTCAATTTCCCCCTCAGTTGTGCGAAAATTTGGTGGCAGGCGACCATAGGCTCATATTCATCCCCGTGCACCCCCGCCAACAATACCACATGGGGACCCATCTCTGGTCCCTCCAACTGGAGTACATGGATCGTTTCAATGTTCAGCTTCATAATATTCACCACCACAAGTGGGTTATTCCGGATCGAAAATGTCCAATGTTTTAAACATAAGTCGGGCAATTTGTTGATGCCCCTTGTAATTCGGGTGTAAAGGATCGTTCAACCATTGGCGATAGACGTGGTTCAGTCGTTTCCGGTGCCGATCTTCCCAGTATTGGTAATTGTCGACCAAAATAACCTGATGTTTTTCCGCAACTTGACGTATTGCTGGGATGTAGTCAGGGAGGGTCTTGCGCTCGGAAGCCAAATCCAAGATGATCGGATTGGGTGTATGTAATATGGGGATCGACTGGAGCGCCCTCACTTTTTCCACGAACTCCACCAGGTTTTGTTCAAAAACAAGAACGGGGATATCGGTTTTGGCGCAGTCGTTAGTGCCGATCATGATGGATACCACGGAGGGTGAAAATTTGGTAACCCGCCATTCGAAGTCGTTGAGGATGGTTCGGGTGGTCTGTGAACTAATTCCCGTGTTGATGACCCAGTCGCGGGTTCGGGCTAGTTCCCATCGCATTCGCTCCTCAAATATTTCAGGATATGACCGATACCCCTGGGTATGCTTCGCACCGTGGGTTATACTGTCCCCTGTAAAGAGCCAAATATTCGGTTCCTTCTTTTGTAAAAGGTCTTTTATTTTATCTAAATCAGGCACCTGGCGAAGGGTAAGTGTTTCCCCTGAACTCGCTTCGACCGGAGAATAGTACATAAGCCCGGATACAGCAACCCCCAGCGTTTTTAAGAAGTTTCTTCGTTGATTTGAAATAGACTGTTTCATTTATATAGCCATTTCTGATTTAAACGGGTGATATTGGTCACGGAAAGATGGGTTTTCTTCGACTGGCTGCCTGCGCAATAGCCGAGCAAAACCTCTTTTCGCGTAAAATGGATAGCGATATAGCAATACCAACCATCCGGATCGGATTCAATATTTTTCACGTGGGTCCACGTCTTGCCTTCGTCCTTGGAGATCGCTATGGTTAAAGGGGTTCTTACGCCACCGTGCCACTCTTTTTCGACCCTAGGGTTATTGTTCCACACCAGAAGCAAGTCCCCTGTCTTGGGTATCCGAGCAATAGAGGCAGGTGAGAGGGGCGAAGCAATATTGCTTTCCTCAATATGGCTCCAGGTTTGACCCTGATCATTCGAATAGGACAACTGTTGTTTTCCGCCACTAGCGCGGATAAACATCATCAAACGCCCGTCTTTCAATTCGATCAAGCCAGGTTCCTGGGTAGTGATGTCGGTGTTATTGGGTACGGGTTCACTCGATTTCCAAGTAAGTCCGTTGTCGTCGGAATAGTAGCTGTATAAGGTAGCTTTGGGCGTCCATTTTCCGCCTTCAGAACGATGCAAGGCGACGGCCATGATCAAACGACCGCTCTTAAGCTGGATGACCCTATTGTTATTTAAAACAAAGTATCCGTTACGATCGGTGATACAAACAATGGGATCGCTCCAGGTTTTACCCTCATCGCGGGAGATTCGAAGTAGCGGTTTGCAGTCTGTTTCCGAGTTTTTCTTCAAATACCATAAGCCAATAGAGCCATCCTGAAGTCGCAAAAGAGATACCGACATGACGTTCATATCGCCCTCCCTTTCAACTACTAATTGATCGGTTTGACTCCAGGTTTTGCCACCGTCTTTAGAGACTCGACTTGCCAGATAGGCGGGGGCATGGTCACTGGTCGACGTACCGGTATATCGGCTATAGATAAATAGAATGCTGCCATCCTTCAGAGTTATGAAATCGCCCTCACTATTTCGGGGGTTGTCAGGGCCTGGATTCAATTGCAGTGCTAGGGTCTGCGTTTTGTTTTTTTGGGCGTAGACCAGGTTGGTTGCCAGCAAGAAGACTAATAGGATCCGTAGTATTTTCATGGTCTTTTAAGTTTAAGGCCGGGATACCAGAGCATCATCGGGTCGGGACCCAGGCCGGTTTTAATGATATCAATTACTTTGAGGCTTTTTAAATCGATGACATGAATCCCGTCGGAAGCTGACTTATGTCCGTCGATTGTTTCGGTTCCATCGGGAAGCATTTCCGTCTTTTGGGCATCTTCGCACCCCACAAAAGCATAGCGTCCGTCGGGCGATATTTCAATGCCAATAGCGTAATCGCCCACAGGAATGCGCTTGATTTCTTTTTTACTTCGGGTGTCGAGTATCGTGAGGGTGCCGTTTTTCACCCAATTAGCGATCAATGCGGTCGCTCCATCGGCGGTAAACTTGATCCGGACGGGCATACCCTCACAGAGGAAAGTTTCCTCAGGCTCCCAGGTTTTTGTGTCAATGATGGTTATACTACCTCCGGTTTGGTTGAGTGCCCACAATTTTTTACCATCGGGTGTAAAGGCCATACCCTCTACGCCCTTACCCGCAGGGATTTGTTTAATCAGCTTACCGGATTTACGTCCGATAAGTGAAATGTTTTCCGATACGATATTGGAAGTTAACAGGTAACGACCATCGGGAGAGACATAGACCATGTGAGAGATCTTCCCGTGGGTTGGGATTGTGCGGGTGATTTCATTGGATTTTGTGTTGATCTCTACGATTTGGCCTGATTGTCCGGCGGTAAAATAGGCATGACGCCCGTCGGGTGCCATTGCCGTGCCGTGGATACGTCCCACCGTTCCGGTATTAATCTGTTTGATATGCTTTCGGGCATAAAGGTCAATGACCGAAATGGTGTTTCCTGGAGGCGCGTAGTTCGATAGGTAGGCGAATTTTTGATCCGGTGTGATGATAATTTCATGGGGATTAGGTCCGACTTCGATGGTTTTGAAAACATCAAATCCAACCGGATCAACCCACGATAAGGTATTCGAATGTTTGTTAGCGACGAGTAAAACAGGAAGGCGTTTTTCAGTTTCGTAGATGTCCTTTATCCGATATCTTTTCAACTTAATACTATAACCAGGATCGTCGTCCGGCTTTACGTAGTAACCCATTAATACGTGGTCGTTGTGAAAATGGATAGCGGTATAGGCGTACGTTTCATTTGGGTTGGTTTCGATGTCGGTAATGGTTTGCCAGCTTCGACCATGGTCTCGGGAAAGATGCATGGTGAGGGGAGTACGTTTCGATTTATGGTAACCGGGGCCTTTCTCACCGTTATTATTAGTCACGGCTAAAAGATGGTCAGTTCCGGGAATTCGCTTAACCGAAGCTGGAGAAATGGGAGAGCGTAATCCGGACGGCATTGCATAGGACCAGGTGTTACCCCCGTCCGATGAATAAGACTGATATTGTCGTCCACCCCCAGCGCGAATGATCATCATCAGGCGTCCGTCACTCAACTCAACTACACCCGGCTCCTGGGTAATCAAGGTGTCGTGAGCCGGAACCCGTTGGCCGCTCTGCCAGGTCATTCCCTGGTCATCGGAGAAGTAGCACCGAAGTTGTCCGCTGTTGCTATAAGGGCTGTCTTTCGTTTTGTGTAAAGAAGTGGGCACAACTAAACGTCCGTTGGAAAGTTGTATTATCCGGTCGTTATTAACTACAAAGTATCCGCTTCGATCGGTTATAATGGAAATGGGTTTATCCCAGCTTTTACCTTCATCCCGACTTTTGCGGATTTTCGGGATACAGTCGTCAAGGGAGTTTTTTTGGAGGTAAACCAATGCGATCTCGCCGTTTTGAAGACGCAATAGGGAGGCTGACATTACATTCATGTCGCCTTCCCGATCGATAATTAATTGATCTTCCCGGGTCCAAGTCTTGCCATTGTCGGAGGAGAATCGTCCCATCAACTTTGCCGGAGCATGGTCGCTGGACGATCCCTCAAACCGGGAGTAAATAAAAAGGATACGTCCATCTTTCAGGGTGATGAAACTTCCCTCCGAATTCCTCGGGTTATTCGCATCCGTGGTGAGATGCAAGACTTGCTCCCCTCGGAGGGGTTGCTGTCCGTAAGCGGCGGAAAACCCCAAAAGAGTGAATAGGACGATAGAAAACAATCTATTTCTCATATAGCCAAGTTGGATGGATCAATGTGATATTTGTAATGGATAAGCCTGTACCTTTAGAGCGTTCACCGGCACAATAACTCAGTAGCAAATTCCCGTTTTTTAAGAACCGGGCAGCGGTATAGCAATAGTGCCCATCGGGATTATCGTGAAGGGTCTTGATGTTCTTCCAAGTAAGTCCTTCATCATCCGAAATAGCCACATTAAAGGGCGTTCTTTTGCCGTATTTCACCCCCATAATGCCGTAATTATTCCAGATTAATACCAAATTTCCCGTGTTGGGATCGCGGATAATCGTGGCGGGTGAAAGGGGAGAAGTGATATTGGAAGGACGGGCGGGAGACCAATTTTTACCTTTATTACGGGAAGAAGCAACGTATTGAATTCCTGCATCCGTACGAACATACATCCAAATGGTGCCATCTTTTAATTCGATTAATCCAGGCTCCTGTGCCATGATCGACTCGGGGATGTCAACGCGATTGCTGCGTTTCCAATTTTTACCTTCGTCATCCGAATAATAGCAATACAGGATTCCGTAGTTGTTGAATTTCCTTTCCAGCTCTTCAAAGGTCAGTCCCTTGGCTTCGGTGTTGTGGAGAGCGACGGGAACGAGAATCCGTCCGCTGGGAAGTTGGATCACCCGGGCATTATTCAATACATAGTACCCAGGTTGGTCGGTGATACAAGCTACCGGCTCACTCCAGGTTTCACCCTCATCTTCTGATATGCGCATCATGGGAATGCAGTCGGCAATGGAGTTCTTACGCGCGTAAAAAAGGGCGATTTTCCCACTTTTTAGCCGCAATAATGACACCGACATGACATTGGTGGCTGCTTCGTTTTTTACGACGATTTTATCTTGTGCCGTCCAGCTTTGCCCACCGTCGGACGACCAGCGAGCAGCCAAATCGGAGCTGCCAAAATCACTGGACGAGGAGCCTGTAAAACGAGAATATATGTACAGAATTCGCCCATCTTTCAATTCAATAAAATCGCCTTCACTATTTCGAGGATTATTCGGACCGGGCAACAACTGTAAGGTTACTTTCGGCGCATTCGAATGTTGACTTAATGCGATCGACGCACCTATATCGACCCATGCCAGAGCGACCCAAAGCAATTTAAGCAGGTATCCTTTAATCATGGTTATGGATTTCTTGAAATGGAATTCTGACGACATACACACCTCGGGTATGCCAATCGAAATAATTGAGTAATATGTGATCTGATGTGAAATGAATTCCGGTATAGCAATACGAGCCTTTAGGGTCGGTTTCAATATCCATCGTCCCTTTCCAGGTCGTGCCATTATCGGGAGATACTGCCAGGGTCAGAGGGGTCCTCCTACCGCGAATAGCAGGGTCTGTTTGTGTATTGTGATTCCAAACAGCTAGTAAATGCTGACTGTTAGGAAGGCGTACGATACTGGCTGGTGACAACGGAGAGACCAGGGAAGAAGGATTTGCCGGGGTCCATCGTTCGCCTCTATGTGTTGATTTCGAAAAGTATTGGGTACCCGCATTGGTGCGTATGTACATGAGTACAGAGCCATCGACCAATTCCACCACGCCGGGTTCTTGAGCGATGATGGAATCAGGTATCGAAACCTGTTCACTTCGAGTCCAGGTTTTCCCTTCGTCATCGGAGAAAT
>JBAYRB010000018.1:0-12691 GCA_041676905.1 Spirosomataceae bacterium | reverse complement strand
CTTTCATGTCTGCCAAAGGGGAATACTTTGATCATGGGTTTATCCGAGCAGCGATTCGAATGCCCTATATTAATATCGAAAATACAATACTATATCTGGTCCCCAAAACGGGAATACGAGCTATTCTCTCCGCACACGGTATTAATGATAACGGTAGTACAGAAGAAGAGTTCTATACCAATCATAAAGGAGTGATCGACTTTTCACGTTCTTATGAAAATTCGGCTAGTCTAACCTGGATGGTGGCAAATTCCTGTTATAATGATGGAATAAAGGAGCAGTTGCATCGTGCACAAGAACGTCTGATCCAACTTCCTAATGTGTTCCGTGGGCCCAATTTAAATAGCATTGGTAATAGCGGCCGCACCGACGGACTTCATTTTAATCAAGAAGGTCAAGATAAAGCTGCCGAGCTATGGAGTGAAGCCGTCACTAATTCCGACTTTTTAGCCAATTCCACCCCCTTGTTTCCCAATATTCCCCACGAACATGATGGGTCCCTACCGGTTAAACTGATCGAGTTTGTCGCCAACGCTACCGACGGTGGGGCGATTCAGGTCGAATGGGTGACATCGGAGGAGCTCAATAACAGTCACTTTGAAGTACAATATAGTTTTGATGGAACTGAATTTTACACCGGAGGGACGGTTAAGGGTATAGGAAATTCTGAAGCCACGAACCGCTATGAATTTGTGTTAAGCGGACCTTTTATCGGTAATATTTACCTCCGTTTAAAACAGGTGGATCTGGATGGTACAATTGATTTGTCAAGCGTGGTTTCCGTAGCGGTAAATGGGGCAACCATACCCACCTTCTATCCGAACCCTTCCTATGGCGTGTTTACTTTTGCTATGCCTAATCACACCACTGCTAAAAAGATAAAAGTAGTCGATTTGGCAGGTATTCAAGTGATGGCAGTAAACAATACCAATGAAATAGACCTTTCTCATTTACCTGCTTCCATTTACATTGCCATTGTAGAAGGGCCTGACGGTATGAAAACGGTTAAGCGAATTTCAAAAATTTAAGCTTACCTAAAGAATCCGCAAAAATCGGATTTTATTAGTTCCTATTTCGGGTCATCTTTACATAACAAAACATGGTAAAGATGAAAAGTCAAGCAGCCTATAATTACGAAAGGATAGCCGCAGCGATCGAGTTTATTACTCAAAATTTCAAATCTCAACCTGATTTGGATTCGGTAGCTCGTCATGTCCATGTAAGCCCTTCGCATTTTCAACGAATGTTTACAGAATGGGCGGGCACAAGTCCGAAAAAATTTTTACAATACATCAGTATACAACATGCAAAGCAGATTCTAAAGGAGGGGCGACAGGCGACGCTTTGGGATGCAGCGCATGATACGGGCTTGTCGAGTACCAGTCGACTTCACGATCTTTTTATTACCATCGAAGGATTAACACCTGCCGAGTATAAAAAAGGAGGGTTGGGATTGTCCATTCGCTACGATTTTGCCGATACGCCTTTCGGTACTGTAATTGCCGCCTCAACGGAGAAAGGACTTTGCTATCTTGCTTTTGAAGAAGAGAAATCGGTGGAAAAACTGCGACGTCAATACCCTAATGCAACATTAAGACAGGAAGCCGACTCGCATCAACAAAATGCATTGCGATTTTTTCAACATGACTGGTCGAATTTGTCCGAAATAAAACTGCATCTCAAAGGCACACCTTTCCAACTCAAGGTTTGGGAAACCCTTTTGAAAGTACCGGTTGGTAAATTAACTACGTACGGAGCTATAGCTGAGCGCATAGGACAACCCTCCGCCTCTCGGGCTGTAGGAACAGCCATTGGGAGTAATCCGATTGCCTTTTTAATTCCCTGTCATCGCGTAATTCAATTATCGGGAGTACTAGGAGGATATCGATGGGGAACGACCCGTAAGACCGCCATCATTGGCTGGGAAAATGCACAAGTCCTGCAAAATTAATTGGTCAAATGCTTCCGTTATAATATCACTTACCGGCCTGTTTCTTATTAGGTTACTCCTAGACTACTTCATTGTTAGTTTAAAATTGGTATTTTGCATTAGGAAAAACGCCTGCTGAGGATCATGGGCATGCTTAGATCTGGAAATTACGCATGGAAAGTAACCTTTAACTATAGATCTGTAAGAAAATGAGGAAGATATTTATGCTATTCGTACTTTGTCTGATCGGTGCTTTTATTCCCGCAATTTCTCAGGACACGACCTTAGTACGAGGTTTTTGTATTGCTGCCCCGTCCCCCAATGAATTGCCAAGGTTTTTGAAGTTCATCCGCGAAGAACTGGTTCCTCGGAAGGTGAATACCCTCATTCTTAGAGTGGACTATAATTATCAGTATAAATCACATCCGGAATTAATTGGTTCACAAGCATTGACCGAAGCGGAGGTGAAACAAATTGTAACGCTTTGCAAAGCAAATCAAATAAATTTGATACCTCAAATAAACCTTTTAGGGCACCAGTCATGGGCTGGTCAGTTAGGTAAATTGCTTCAGGTCTATCCTGAATTTGACGAGACCCCTCATGTAAAAATGCCCGAAAAATATGAATGGCCTAACGCCGACGGACTTTATTGCAAAAGCTACTGCCCCTTACATCCGGAGGTTCATAAAGTCGTGTTCGCTTTGGTTGACGAACTTATGGAAGTATTTGAAGCCAAAGACTTTCATGCGGGGCTAGATGAGGTGTTTTATATTGGGGATGATAAGTGTCCACGATGTAGTGGAAGGGATAAAGCTGAACTTTTCGCTGGCGAAGTCACTAAAATAAGCAATCATTTACAGCAAAATGGAAGGACGCTATGGCTTTGGGGGGACCGGCTTATCGACGGTAAACAGACGGGGTTAGGAATGTGGGAAGCTAGTATGAACAATACCCACCGTGCTGTCGATATGATACCCAAGGAGGTTGTCATTTGTGATTGGCATTACGACCGTGCGGAACCTACAGCTGCCTATTTTGCATTGAAAGGATTCCCTGTGGTTACTTGTCCTTGGAATAAATCAGAGGTTGCCCTCGCCCAACTCGATCAGATGCTTAGCTTTAAACAACATAGCAATCCCCAATTGTCGCGGCGTTACCGAGGTATGATGCAAACCATTTGGTCAGGAGCCGGTGCTTTTATGGACGCCTATAATAATCCCGATCAAGCCAATGACAATTTAAAAGGACAGGTAAAGTGTTTTACCCAACTTTTTGACAAACTCAAAAACGTCGACTAGCGGATCGAAAAATGACCAGGATCGTGGAGGTCAATCGTTGCCGTTATGATAACTACTCTCCTTTTAATCTGGATAAGTTTCGTTATTCAGGTCGATATGGTAGTAAAAATTGATTGCTTTTCCTCGTCGACCACCCGTTGAATGGTAGAATTCCAATGCATAGTCGTCAGTGTCGTCTGCTTGAACAAAGAGTTCCCCCACACCTAGCGATTTACAATAGTTTAAGGTGGCTTCAATTAATTGGCTCCCGATGCCCTTCCGTTGAAAAGCCGTTTTCACAGCCATATCATAAATATAGGCTAAGGGTTTTGTAACGTAATATTGTGGTAATAAATACCCCGTTAACCCGCCAATAATGAGGTCATCTTCGAAGGCGGCAAATGCAAAAAAGTCGGGTTTCATTAATAAGCTTTCAAGATATTCCTCTGTAGGGGGTTGGAAGTCGCTCATTTCAAAAACTTCACCAAACAAAAGAATTACCTTTTTAAATAGAGTACTATCCCCGGCTTGCAATCGATCAATTTTATACGCCATTTGTTCGAAAATTTAAAATACCTCAGGTGGATATGATGTAAAATCTTTTTTAATGAAAGGCTCCGTGATAGGTCATGAAATCGCACATCGTTACACAATTCCCTTGATAGGTTTTCTTGTCGAAAGATATGAAAATCAACGTATTGGATACTTTTATTGCGTTAATTTTAGGTTCAGTTTCTTTCACCTTTTTTTGAATAAGGCAGCCACCTTACACTTAGAAACTCCTTATTAAACGTGTTTTATAGCGGAACCCGAAGCTATATATCCGTGATCAGGGTATTTTAGTGATTTACTCAATCAAGGCTCTAGAGGGTTGGAGGTCCGCTTAGCAGTGAGCTACAGATTGAAAGCTAGCGGTTAGTTAATTCAATCATTGCATCGAGGTAAATATTAGAAATTCGCTGCTTTTAAGTACTACATTTGAAGGTATTAGCGAAGTGGAGTTAACTGAAAAAAATACCGAAATTTCACGGAATCGAGTAAGGGCAACTATCCTTTTATGTTCGTTTGTTCTGGCCAAGTTTCTCTTGCAATATCACCTGGTTCATCCTAAATATGAACTTCATAGGGATGAGTTCCTTCACCTAGATCAAGGTCGTCATTTGGCATGGGGATTTCAATCGGTTCCACCCGTTACTTCATGGGTATCCGAAATCATACGTTGGTTAGGGAATTCTGAATTTTGGGTGCGATTTTTCCCGGCGATGTTTGGGGCATTAACGTTGATCGTGGTCTGGAAAATTGTGGAAACACTTTACGGCGATCTTTTTGCCTGCATTCTTGCCTGCACAGGTTTATTATTTTCAGTGTTACTTCGGATCAATATTCTCTACCAACCTAATTCACTCGACATACTTTGTTGGGTTACGGTTTACTATCTTTTTATTAAATACCTCGACCAGCAGCAACCTCGTTGGATTTTTGGGTTAGCCGTAGTTTTCGCCCTAGGCTTTTTGAATAAGTACAATATCATTTTCCTCGTTTTGGGATTGATTCCGGCTACCCTACTAACTCCACAAAGAGAGATATGGAAGCGAAAGGAAGTCTATGCCGCCGGATTGCTGGCTTTAGTCCTTGTATCGCCTCATCTAGGATGGCAGATTCGCAACGATTTTCCCTTTTATGTTCATCTGAAAGAACTGGCAGCAAGGCATTTAGTCCATGTGAATCGCTGGGATTTTCTCGTCAATCAGCTTTATTTTTTTATTGGATCCTTGCCGGTTTGGGTCGCGGGTCTTGCAGCTTTAGTATTTTACCCACCGTTTCGAAAATACAGACTTTTTTTGGGTTCGTTTTTTTTCACCCTTTTAATTTTTGTTTTTTTCAAAGCTAAAGACTATTACGCAATCGGGTTATATCCCCTCTATATCGCTTTGGGATCGGTGTTTATTTCGAACACATGCAAAGAGGGGTGGAAACGGGTGTTTAAATGGGTACTTTTGATCCTTCCTCTATTGTTTTTTGGAATAATGTATCAGGTTGTCTTTCCCAACAGAAGCCCTGAATACATCGTGAATAATGGGGAGAAGTATCGAAAATTCGGGATGTTACGGTGGGAAGATGGGAAAGAATATCACTTGCCACAAGACTTTGCTGATATGTTAGGTTGGAAGGAATTGGCATCGAAGGTAGATGGGATGTATCGCCAAATAGCACATTCTGGATCGACATTGGTGCTATGTGACAATTACGGACAAGCAGGGGCTATTAATTATTACTCAGAGGAAGAAGTGAAAGCTGTTTCGCTGCATGCCGATTACATCGATTGGATTGATCTTTCGATTCCATACAAGAATGTAATCAGAGTTGTAGAACGTAAGGACAAAATAGCCGAGTGGACGAAATTATCCCCTCACTTTAAAGTAGTTTTATCCGACTCATTAGGCCATGCCTATGCACGGGAGCATGGTGCCGGTATTTTTGGTTTTATAGATGCCCAGTTAGACGTGAATGAAGTATTAAAGGGAGAGATTCTCGAAAGAAAAGCCGCAAGACGCTTGGCTAATCGTCCCTAATACACCGTCGAATTGCACAAAAAATGATACGGATATCTTCGTATCATCTGGAGTTTATTAAAGAAAATGGTCTATAAAAAAAGATATAAACTACGATTTGTTTCTGAAGCATTATATCATTGTAGAAAATTAGTACAAACTTTTTAACGAATCCGAATGATCCCTCAATTATCTCGCCCATTTCTATATTCCCTGATATGCTATCTCCTTACATTGCATGCCGCTTTTGCAGGAATGCAGAAAGCGGAGGATGGAGTCGTAAAAATCTTGGCTATTGGGAATAGTTTTTCGGCCGATGCTATCGAAAACAACTTGTATGATTTAGCAAAAGAAAAAGGGATTAAGACCATAGTAGCCAATTTATACATTGGTGGCGCTCCCTTAGTGCTTCATGTCAATAATGCCAGAGAAAACAAAGCGTCTTATTCTTATCGAAAGACGGATGTAAATGGAGAGCGGACTACGGTCTCGAATGTAAGCCTTGAAAAGGCATTGATGGAAGAAGATTGGGATTACATTAGTCTTCAGCAAGCAAGTCCGTTTTCCGGACAATTTCAGACAGTTGCCGAATCGTTGCCCGAATTGGTTACTTATGTAAAAGGGAAAGCAAAAAATCCCAATGTAAAGTTGATGTATCATCAGACTTGGGCTTATTCTGAGCACGCTGTCCATCCCGGTTTTGCCAATTATAACCGTGATCAACAAACGATGTATAGGGCTATCGTGGATGTATCTAAGCGAGTTCCGTCAGTGGCACCGATTGACTTCATTATTCCAGCAGGAACGGCAATTCAAAATGCGCGCACCTCTTATATTGGCGATAATTTTGACCGGGATGGGTATCATCTTCGGTTTTCCTTAGGTCGCTATGTAGCCGCTTGTACCTGGTTTGAAAAGATATTTGGTGAGTCTGTTGTCGGGTTGAAATATAAGCCGGCCGATGTTACCGAATTAGAAAAGGAAGTCGCCCAATATGCGGCACATTATGCCGTTCAACGCCCCTATGAGGTCACACGGTTGAAGAAATTCCGTAAAGGACCTAAAGGGTTGAAAAACCCCGCTGCAGCCATACTGATCGATTTTGGGGGAGTTTCGCACGAAGGTTCTTGGAATCCGATCATTTCGCCCTTGGCTGGAAAACAGCATCCATTGAAAGACAGTTTATTAAATCATAGTCGGATCGTACTCGAGATGTTGGAGCCATTTGAGGGTAAGAATTCGGATGGAACACGTCAACCTGAAACGCCCTATCATTTTCCTGCTTCCGTGACGAGTTCGTCTTATTTTGGAACGGCCAAAAATGACCAAACTGGAAACAAACAGGCTAAGTTCAAGTTAACAGGTCTAGACAAGAAGGGGAACTATGATATAGCATTATTTGCTTCACGAATTTCCGACACATTGGGTGTTCAAGAAACGTTAATTGTTTGTGAAGGTGAGGTTCGACAAGAAGTAACGATCGATGCTACAAATAACACGTCGGAGGTAGGGTCAGTCTATGCGCTTAAACCCGCCAAAGATGGAAGTATCACCTTTACGGTCACGGCTGGCTCGGGCAATACGAACCCAAAGGGCTTGTTTTACTTATCGGCCTTACGACTTGAGGCCAAAAGGGCTCGATAAACCTACCAATTGCCATGTTAAAAGCAATTTTCTATGTGGGGATTGGTGGTGGAGTAGGGAGTATTTTACGGTTTTTAATATCGCATTTCATGCAGAGAGTGTTCCCCGGAGTTTTCCCCTGGGGAACACTTTTTGTCAATATTATGGGGTGTTTATTAATAGGGGTTCTTTTAGGTTTCGCAGAAAAACAGGGGGTCCTTTATTCTTCGTTGAGACATTTGTTGATCGTCGGGTTTTGTGGTGGTTTTACGACCTTTTCGACGTTTGCTTCCGAAAACTTTCAACTGTTTGAATCGGGTCATCCCTTCACCGCAATACTATATATAGCTATTAGTGTAGCGTTAGGGTTAGTCGCCTTTTGGGGAGGTTTATATGTGATCAAGTAGTACTTATACCCAATCGAAGGACTTACTAACGGCCTTTTTCCAACCCTTATATAGTTTGACACGCGTAGCATTATCCATATCCGCGTCATAGGTAGCACCAGCTTCCCAGTTCGCTACAAGGCTTTCTGTACTATCCCAAAATCCTACTGCCAAACCAGCTGCATAGGCTGCTCCTAAGGCTGTCGTTTCAGTCACTTTAGGAGCGATGACCTGGACATCAAGCATATCGGCCTGGAACTGCATGAGTAATTTATTCGCAACCATACCTCCATCGACACGTAGGTTAGTCAGCGGTAGCTGAGCATCTTGTTCCATGGCTCTTACTACATCCAAGGTTTGATAGGCAGTAGCTTCTAAAACCGCCCTTGCAATATGACCCTTATTCACATAACGGGTGAGCCCGGCAATAATACCGCGTGCATCACTTCGCCAGTACGGAGCGTACAAACCTGAAAATGCAGGCACGAAATAAGCTCCTCCATTGTCGTTTACTGTACCGGCAAGTTCCTCAATGTCTTTACTTTCTTTGATCAAACCGAGGTTATCTCTTAGCCATTGTACCAGAGCACCACCAATGGCTATACTGCCTTCCAGGGCATAATGAACAGGTTGATTGCCAAATTGATAGGCTATGGTGGTTATGAGTCCATTTTTCGAAAGTTTGAGTTCATTTCCCGTATTCATCACCAGAAAACATCCCGTTCCATAAGTGTTTTTAGCCATCCCGGGTTGAAAGCAAACCTGTCCAACCAGCGCCGCATGCTGATCACCCAAGTTACCGGCGATGGGAACACCGGGTAAAACTTCCGATTGCATATGCCCATAAATTTCGCTGCTGCTTCGGATGGAGGGTAGTATAGCAGCAGGAATTCCAAAACGATCCAACATTTGTTCTTCCCATTGGAGTGTACGCAGGTTCATAAGCTGCGTACGACTGGCATTGGTCACGTCGGTCACGTGGATACCTCCATTGGGGCCACCTGTTAGATGCCAAATTAAAAAAGTATCTATTGTGCCGAATAGTGCCTCACCTTTCTCGGCATCTTCACGTAGGCCTTTGACATTTTCGAGTAACCATTTTAATTTGAGACCACTGAAATAAGTGGCAACAGGAAGACCGGTTATTTCACGAAATTGATCTGGGCTGCCATTTTTTTCTAAAGCCGTTACATCGTCCTCAGTCCGGGTATCCTGCCATACGATGGCATTGTAATAGGGTTTCCCAGTTTTTTTATTCCATACGACAGTGGTTTCACGTTGATTGGTGATGCCAATCGCTGCGATGTCACTCACTGCAGCAGAGACTTTAATCCGAGCGACTGCAATAACTTCCAACGTATTTTCCCTGATTTCTTCAGGATCATGTTCAACCCAACCCGGACGGGGATAGATTTGTTCATGCTCCTTTTGGCTGGTTGCAACGATATTTCCCTTGTGATCAAATAAAATGCATCGAGTACTGGTAGTACCCTGATCAATGGCAGCAATATATTTCGACATGGTATTATTTAAAAAAACTGAGCTTATAGAAAAAGATCAAGTAAAGTATCCAATATTACAAAAATAAGCGGGTCACTCCGGTTTTTTTTATTTGTTTAGGTCGTTAATTTTCTAGCTTAGAAAAGACGATAATGGGTTATTTCTCCCCATCGGGCGCAACTTTTATCCCCATCATACGCATCAATTCCGATGCATTAAAACTTGAACAGGTTCCGGGGCTAAGTCGATAATCGAACGTTATTTGTCCGTCTTTCAAGTCAGATCGGAAGTGATAGTTTTTTACAAAAGGTTGTTGTTCTCCCCATACACCGAGTTCTAAATCGTGGGTTGAAACGAGGCCTGATGCCTGTAGGGGATGCAATTGTTTCACTAAGGCTACTGCCCCTCGGTTTCGATCGGCAGAGTTAGTGCCTTTAAGAATTTCGTCAAGCAAGTAAAATACAGGTAACCCTTTTTTCGAATTGGTCGCCAATTCGATCAATTGTCTCAACCGCTTTAATTCAGCATAAAAAGACGAAGTATTTTCTTCGAGGGAGTCCTGAGTTCGCATACTGGTGAAAACCAACATAGGCGTGCATACCATTCGACGTGCGGTGACGACACATCCCATTTGGGCTAATACTAGGTTTACGCCTAGGGTTCGAAGAAAGGTACTCTTACCAGACATGTTGGAGCCTGTAATTAAAATGGTTAGTCCGGTGCCCTTTAATTCAAAATCATTACAAACTCTTTTATTTTCAGGTATTAGGGGGTGACCTATTTGATCACAAGAAATTTCCATTTCATTCCCCCAGTGGATTTCGGGAAGGACATGATCGGGGTGTGCAAAAGCATGTCCGGTTATACTATTCATCGCTTCAATATTTGCCAGCGCATCCAGCCAATCATTCAGTTGGGTGCCATATTTGTCTTTCCATTTCTCCAGTGCATCCAGGCAAATCAGGTCCCAGAGTATAGGGATTCCGACGAAAAGTGAAAAATAGGCATTGGCTCGAAAATCCAGGCGGCTGAACCAATTCCCCAATTCTTTAAAGCCTTTTTCAGCTTCTTCCAAAGGGGCTAATTGTAGTTTCCACCAATTGCTTTTTAAGTCTGTCCTGCGTCCAAGACTCGCCAAGTCGGCATAAGCATCCAGTGTTTGGCCGATATGCGTCGTTTGTTCCATCAGCCCCCGAACGACGGGACCGTATTTTCTAAGGATTAAAAAATGATAAGCCAAACTAAAGCCGACAGGCCACAAGGGAATCAAATTTATTGCCCATGCACCCAACAAGGCCAGCGTGATGAGCGACCACCATTTCCAGGCTAGCCCTTTTCTTAAGGATTCATCCAGTGGGTTTTGCAACCAAGATTTTAATGCCTCTACATTTTGGGTGGCATGTTGATTCAGAAGGGCGGTAGCCTGCCATTGTTGTCGCCAAGCATGATTACCCTTGCTTTCCTGGAGCGCCTTTTGTCTTTCCAATAGCACTTCCAACGGAGCAGGACGGGCAAGCCAATCGGCTAATCGAGCAGCTCCTTGGGACGTTTGTGTACGGTTGAGTAGGCGATAGAGGGAGTGCTTCCCAAATAAATCTAAGTCAGAAGCATAGGGATGGTTTACATCCCCGTAAATCTGACCGGTATCTTCTCTAGTAAATTCAAAATCCAGCCTTTTTTCCTCATCGTCATTGAGCTTGATCAGATTTTGAAAGAAACGGAGTTGTCGTTGGGCTTTTTGGTGGAGACGCATTGCGATCAAAAATAGCACCAATAACCCCAAAATTATACCGTTCCAAACCGGATTATCCGAATTGAACCTTACTATGAAGGAAGCTACAAATAGGATAAAAATAAGAAGTCTCGCAACAGTAAAATGGTTTACCTTTTTCTTCGCTAAATCTTCTTGTTCTTTCGCAAGTTCTCGTTGCTGTCTAAAAAAGTCTTTCAAGGGGTTCGTCTAACTTAATGAATGATGGTCTTCCATTCCTTGTTTTACCGAATCAAACTGTAATTTGATAAGATTCGCATAGAGTCCATTTTCGAGGGCAGCAAGTTGGGCATGTGTACCACTTTCGGCAATGGTGCCTTCGTTGATCACATAGATTTTATCGACCTTATGAATGGTAGCCAATCGATGTGCGATGACAATGGTGGTTCGGTTCTTCATTAGTTCGTTCAACGCATTTTGTACGAGCTGCTCCGATTCTGCGTCCAGTGAGCTGGTAGCTTCGTCCAAAATCAAAATTTTAGGATCCTTTAAAATGGCTCTTGCAATGGCAATTCTTTGGCGTTGACCCCCTGATAACTTGATACCTCTTTCGCCTACCAAGGTCTTGAATTGATCCGGGAACGACAAAATAAAGTCGAGTGCGTTTGCTTTTTTGGCCGCTTCGTAAATTTCCTCATAGCTAGCACCAGGCCGGCCGTAGGCGATATTCTCTTCGATGGTCCCACCGAAAAGAATAACCTCTTGTGGTACAACGGCAATATTTCTACGGAGTTCATGCAGTTCAAATGAATCGATGGGTTTGCCGTCAATTCGGATCACTCCCTGGTCAGCATGATAAAAACGCATCAGAAGTTGGATGATAGTGGATTTTCCTGCCCCACTGTATCCAACCAATGCAATTTTTTCACCCGGCGCAATGGACAAATCGATCCCCTTGAGAACGGTAATATCTTTTCGGGAAGGATAGGAGAAATAGACCTTCTCGTAAGTGACGGCGCCTAAAACCGGGGAGGGATTATCATTTTTATTGTTTGACAAATCTACCTCAGCTTCTTCCTCCATTATTTCCAATACCCTTTCAGACGCGCCGATGGTTCGATTGATTTGTGCATACATATCTCCCAGACTATTCAAAGCACCCCCTATATAGGCAGTGTAGATTACAAACGTAAACAAGGCAGAAATGCTTAGTTCGCCGGTCTGAATGAGACTAGCACCGTACCACACAATACACACAATGCCTCCGAACATTACCAGGATTAAAAAAGACACAAAAAGTCCGCGATAGGTAGCGGCTTCTAACATGAGCGCTACCACACGGTCTAAAGAGCTCCTGTAACGATTTATCTCCAAGGGTTCGTTCGTGAAGGCCTTCACCGTGTTGACGTTCTGAAAAGTTTCTTCCACCACAACATTTGCTTTGGCAAGTTCCGTTTGCGCATTTTTCGATAAACGACGAATATATCGCCCAAAAAACACGGCTGCAATCACCAAAAAAGGGAAGGTCGCCAACATGAAAAGAGTTAGCTTCCAAGAGGTATAAAACAAAAAGGCGGTTCCGATAATGAGGGTTGCCGTTTGCCGAAAAAACTCGGCTAAGGTAAACGACAAAACATGATCCAGATACGATACATCTGAAGTGACCCGACTGGTTAAATCTCCTACACGATTACTTTCAAAAAAAGTGATGG
>JBAYRB010000017.1:0-12799 GCA_041676905.1 Spirosomataceae bacterium | reverse complement strand
GGGTGTGGTATAACACCTCTGGAATATCCGGTACGTATTGCTGTTCACTGCCTTGTAGACCCAGAGCTAGTGCCGCTTCACCCACCTGATTGGCCGCTCCCGGTTCGGTAATGATCAGGTTATGCAACATATCGTCATTGTTATTAAAGGTCAGTTGGATTTTGCTACCCGCTTTCACCCTGATTTCGGAAATATCAAATCGTAATCCTGGTCTCGTGCCAATTTGGATGGTTTGATCCGGGCCTTTCGTCCAACTGCTGGGTTGCACGGTAACCCGTTTTATTGCTCCCACACGGCTGGTTGTGGACTCCGCTTGCGTCGACATTGTGCCGGATTGACTCGCTGTTGATTGATGTTCCGTATGGTGGAAAACGGTAAGTAAAGCGCCTTCAGCCGGTTCGGTGTCTGGAATTTCATTCAAGGTATAATACCCCGTGGGGTGTAATACGGACAACCCTTCTACCGAGCGTATTCCAAGTGCTTTGACCTCATGAATGTAACCCGCTTTCATTAATTTACGATCCAGTACAATACGAACCCTTAAGCTGTCGTCGGAAACCAACACACCGCGAATCGGTAGGGTTTCCGTATTGATCGCCGGACTCCCGTATTCTTTGTGATATTTATAGGTAAAGCTATTCACCTCCCAAGATTCTGGTTTTTTAGCCGTTTCAGGATCTATGGGTAAGGTAAATGTGATCTCAAAACCGTCGGACTGCGCTCGTAAATGCTTCATCTCAAAAGGGATTTCACCTGTCCAAACAAGTCGTTGCAATGCAAAATTTTCTGTTCCTTTCGCTGACCAACCCCTGCTGGTTTGACCTACAAACAGGGATCCATAGAGCCCCCATTCCATTCGTAGCACTCCCGAAGCAAAACCTTCCCTAAATTGAAAACATGCTCCTTGCCATTTACCATTAACTTTTTCGAGATCCGCCCTCATGATCGTACTGTGCCCCTGGTCGCCCACAAATAGCTGTCCTGCAAAGGGGCCGAAAGCGCCTCCGGTTATATCTTCCTTCAAATCGGAAAGGGATATCCCTAAAATGGTATGGGGAAACCAAACGGCTGGGAGTTTTAATTGAGGGATGTTTCGGGCGATATTATACATGGGTTCCCCTGTACTTGGAATATCTTCTGGCTTTAGCTTTAGGGGAGACTCCGGGTCATCGGTCCAAACCAATCCGGCTGGATTGCCGGCGAAATCCCCTCGCTCCAGATGGGTGATACGCCCGGAAGCTACCCAATCGCCTTGGTTTTCGCTGTAAAAAATATCTCCTTGGTAACTTCCGAACCCCGCAGGTGATCGCAATCCTGTTGCCCAGGGAGTCAATTTGCCGTTTTCTCCGAGCTTCAATAACCACCCGCGCCACTTCGTTAAACTGCCTCCTCGCCCTATCCAGTCGACATTTAACGTGACAATCATCTCACCGTTAGGCATACGGACGGGTCCATACGAATACTGATGATAGTTTCCCGACAAAGGCCATTTCGAAAAAGATTCGTAGATATCGGCTTCTCCATCTTCATTAGAATCGATCAGCCGCGTTACTTCCCCTCGTTGCGTTACCAGAAAATCATCCCCTCGATAAAGCAGTCCTAGTGGTTCATGTAATCCATGGGCAAATCTTTTGAAAATTGGTTCCCGATTTCCGATGCTGTAAGGATTTGATATCATCCATACCTCACCTTTTCGGGTAGATGCTGCCAGCCGTCCGCCGGGTAATACCGCAAGCCCGCCCACCTCTAGCTCCACATCATGGGGAATGGGAATAGTAACGATTCTATAATAGTCATCTTCCGATTTGGGACGCGTCTGCGAGAAGGCGGTAATACAGGCTAAGGAGCAAAGTAAGAAAATGGTGCGTGTTTTCATGATCGCTAGGGAGCTTACCAGAGAATAGAATAGGATAATGGCGAAGCAAGGGGCGCTATTAGTTCTTCAAGTTGGTCATTTTTGCGCAGGAGGGGACTTACGCCATTTTTGGTCTTAATGTAGTATTTGCCGTCAACAACATATAATCCTTTTTCGATTTGGGTGATGCGATAGCCTTCTGCTAAAAGCACATAGTTGGCCGTCGACGCATTTCGTTCGGGAGTGATGGTGCGTTGGAGCCCCGACTCGGTGGCGCTTACCGCATCCTGAAATAAAGACGGTCCCAGTGCGAAGCGAAATGTTAGCTCTCCATGGTCATTGACACGATAATCCAAAAAGTTGACCGCAGAGGAATCAGTCCACGGAGCATCCGCAGTATTGAGGCGTGCAATACTACTCCGTCCCGATAGGATTTCATTTTGGCCAACGGGGATGAGTAATTGCCGTTCACCCCGCTGGTGCCACATTTCGGTGGTATTGGCGAATCGTCCTTTCCATACTTGCAACAAAGCACCTCTGTTGAGATCGAGTGTATAGTTTCTACCCAGGGGTGAACCGACCGATATACAATGGGTTCTTTTATGATTTTCGAATGGTAATTGTACAAAAGAACGAACCATTTCTGCTTTACCCTTGCCGGGGCTAATGGTAATAAAGGGTTTGGCAGGTGGCTCGGGAAGGGAGGCTTTTGCATGAAGGTCGTAGGGGCGGATGCCACTTTTACCTACTCTTAAACCTAGAGCAGCGTTCGCCCAAGGGAGTTTGGAATACCATAGTTTTACACGATAGTTCCCTTTTTCTAAGCGGACATTGGTATCCTGTACCTCCTGCGAGTTGCTGTTATCGGTGTCCAAAACCACATTTTCGTCAATACTGAGCTGGCAGTAGGCTCCAGTGTAAATGGTCATGAAATCGTAATCACCATCCTCTTCAACAATTAAATCCCCCTCATAGACTAGGTTAAAAGTTTTTTTGCCATCGGCTACCTGATAGGTTAGTTCAGGGGAAGAGCCCGATTCTCCCAGTAAATTGGTAGTGCGACTGTCCCAGTCGTCGTTGTATATTTTGTAAGTCAAATTCTGTAAACGAATCGGGCGTCTATCCTCAAACTCTCTATATCCTAGCCGATTCACGCCGATCGTACCTTGAATAACTTGGAGGGAAAGGGGAGTAGCATTATCGTGCGTTAAATATTGTCCCTGTTGGACGACTACTCCATTTATTTTTAACTCATTAATTCGAACTTTCCCGTTTTGACTAGGTAAAAAGCTTTCATAATCCAGCTCTACAGTTTGCAACAAACCGGCCATTTTTCCAGCATCCTGGATGGGGGGTAACCCGGTAAAGCCGCTCTGTACGTGTTCGGGTAAATTTCTTCCCTCGCTGAGAAGGATCGTCGCGCCCCCGGGAAGGGTAAGCAACGCACTTGCTCCCGGTGATAAAACGTAGCCAAGGAAGAGTCTAAAATTTCGTGCGTTAAATTTGGGTAATAACGATTCACCCGGTTTTCCAACCATATATTTTTTACCCGGTATTGTTCTAACCGAATTAGGCTTTTCTGGATGAATTAACAAACTGTCAGCGTAAGTCCAGTTGGCAGGTACTTTTAAAAACGAAGCAGGATCTGCGAGGGCTATGGCATCGTAAAAGCGTGGTAACGGCTGTCCGAAACTGGGAAACGTATTCAGAAAAATGAACACAATACTTCCTAAAAAGAGTCGGGAGGTTACGCGCTTACGTCGGAATTCGTTAGCACGAGAATGCTTCTGCATAGGATGATAAAAGTTTAGGATGCCGGTAATATTGTATTTTTTTAATGCGAACCTAATTACAATTTTTTAACCTGTCAATTTTTTTAATTCCCTATCGGAGGTTCATCGTTTGGGGAATTTATATTTAGGTGACATTAAATCGGTAATTTTCGAGATCAGTTTGATACGCTCCCAATTGGATTATCCGATAGTAAAGGGGAGCTTAGATCGGTATACGTTCAAAAATACGGGTTTCAAAACGAGAATCTTAGTTCGGGAGTGAAAATACAGAAATCTCAGTTTAGAACCCAAGTGGAAATGTAAATAGACCGGTTCATGGCGAGTGCAGATACGTTTGTTTAGGAGGCAATATGTTCGAATCAAGTGGTGGTCGAATTTATTTGGAGGGAATCGAAATCAAGTAGGAAACCTCAACTAACATCCGATTACTCTAAACAGAAAGATCGTTTAAAGTAAACCTGTGAGTCTAGGAATAGGAAAATCTACTCAACTGGTGCTATTTAATTAAAAAAAATACGAACCGCAGTTGCAACCGTTTGAGGGGAAATGCCCTCTATTTAGTTGGAAACATTCAACGCATTTTGAGGAAGTCGCGTATTCTCTAATCTAAACAATATACAATTTCCAAGCACTATAGGGTTGTATGCAATATTTTACAAAAAAATTTTGTTTCTAAATTTTAAAAAGCGCTGAAAATAAGCTTATTGTAAAATGTCTCTCTTTGAATAATTAAATTTATTTTTTTTGATGGCACTAATTTTATCATATTTGCGTTCAAAATGTACTCGTGTTTTTATGATCCATAATTTCGGTTTCAATCATGAAAAATAAGATTCTCGATATTTTCAGAAACTTTGGGATTGAATCAACTGCTTTGACTGATGAAGCCCATTTTGTTAGAGATTTAGGTTTAGACAGTCTCGACATGGTCGACTTGATAATGCAGTTGGAGCAGACCTTTGGTATTGCAATTCCAGATGAAGATTATCCTAAGATAACAAATCTAAAAAGCCTAATCGCTTATTTGGAGGAACATCAAAGTGTAGCGGTTTAATTTCCGACTAGGTTTTCGAGGAAGAGTAATCCAAATTTAAATTATTGGGCTACTCTTCCCCCTCAAAATCATCTACGGTCAAAGTTCTTCAGAAGGGTTCCAGAACACATCCTTAAAGTTTACTACGCGGTTATTCACTACGGATATCCCTTCGTTCATCAATAGTTTATCCATAGGGTTTTTTCGATCAAAGGCGGCTGCACCCGTCAGGACTCCGTTTGCATTTACCACACGGTGAGCGGGGGTATCATCTTGATTGTGTAATCGATTCATCGCCCATCCGACCGTTCGTGCACTGGGGAGGTTTAGATACTTGGCAATAGCGCCGTACGACGTTACTCTACCCTTTGGGATAAGACGAACGACCTCATAGATGTCTTCGAAAACGTTAGGGTTTTTGGGCATTTCGGGCTATCAATTCTTCAGCTTCCTGCTCTAATTGATCATACCATTCCTGTCCATAAGCCCTAATCAAGGGCTGTTTGAGAAATTTATATACCGGTACGCCCAGCGCTTCACCCAGGGTACACGCATCTTTACAAATCACCCATCGATCGTAATTTAAAGCGTGGTATTGTTCATATTTGGTGACCCTGATCGGGTAAAGATGGCATGAAATAGGCTTGATGAAATCTGTTTTGCCATCTCTGTAAGCTTGTTCAATGGCACATTTTAGCACCTTGTTTTCATCATAAAAAGCATAGGCGCATTCGCGGTCATCGATAACGGGTGTGACGTAATCACCATCGTCATCAACAGTATATAGCCCCTGTTTTTCCAGGATGCTCTTACCCTCCTCGGTAAGGTAAGGTTCGACCACCGGATAGATGTCAGCCAGAATTTGCAATTCTTCCTTTTCGAGAGGAGCTCCTGAGTCACCCTCTACGCAACATGCTCCCTTGCATTTTTCGAGATTACAGACAAAAAATTGATCGGCAATATCGTCACTAATACAAGTATTATCGATCAGGATCATTATTTAGTGGGAATTTTAAGTTTTTGACCGGCCATAATGCCCGAGCCTTTGAGTGAATTATGTTGAATCAATTGTTGAACCGTTACTCCGTACCGTCTGGAAATACTGGAGAGTGTTTCGCCTCTTCGGACGGTATGGACTACGTTTTGCGGTTTAGCAGGAGCGGTTGCCGTTTTTGCCGGTGCAGCGCTCGTTGTTGTGCTACCCGGTTTGACCAATAATTTTTTACCCACCAACAATTTGTCCGAAATTTTAAGTTGGTTGAGTTCCAATAATTCAGTAACGGTGAGCCCGTATCTTCTGGATACGCTGTAGTAGGTATCTCCACGCACCACCGTATAATATTCTGCTGCCGTAGTGGCTTCGACCGCTTCTGAAGGTTGTGTATTTACCGCAACCGTTTCTTCGGGTTGCGTTGCATTTGCTGAAGGGCTGGGGCTGTATACCGGTTTTACATCTTCTTTAATCGGGGTCGCCGGTTCCCGCGTTGGAGCTGTTTCTCTTGGTGCTGTTGCGCTTCTACCTCTTCGAGAAATATAAGGCTTAGGGCGTTCATCGTCTTCCGTCACAATGACAATACGGTTATTAGGACGTTCGATGACCGTTTCAGCTGGTTGTGTATTCGTTTCCGCCACTGCTTCCGATTGCTTGGGCTGGGGAGCCGGGGTTTCCTTTTCAACCGCAGGGCTTGTTGTTGGAGCTGTAGTTGTCGTACGGGCAGTTTCGGGTTGATCTGCGATTTTGGGCGTGTATTTCACCCTTTCCGAAGGTTTGGTCGGAATGTTGCTCGCCGGTTGATCGGTGCTAACAGCAACTTCACGAACGGGTTCGGTAGCCTCTCTAGACGTCGCGGTTGGTTGCGAAGTAGGAGCTTCAGCGACTACCTCCGGTTGTTGAGGTTGGGTAGTTGGTTCACGAGGCGGCGGGGGTGGAGGTACATCGTTTATTTTAACTTTCACATTTGCCGGACGTTTTTGAGTAAGCCATAACTCTCTTCCAGGTTCCAGAAAATAGCTTTTGGAAAGGATACGGTTATAGTTCATCAAATTTTTCAAGCGTATCCCATAAATCTGTGAAATCTGTTGCAGGGTTTCACCGGGACGTACTGTATGAAACTTGGTGGCTGCCCTTTTATTTTTTGCCACTAAGTAATACACCTCGCCCGGAACCACAGGGTCGTTCACATCCATATCATTGAACTTCCGAAACTTAGCCACCGAAATACCACCGGCACGGGCTAAGGTATTGGGATAATCGCCGGCACGAGCCATAATACCGCGCAAACCATTGATCTCATAGCGGACGTGAGCATTATAACCTGAAGGTTGGTTTTCCAGTTTTCTTAGTTTTGGATATCCCAAATCTTCATATTCGTAGCTGCTGGCTAAGGTATTGTCACTTTCGACGATCGCCAGACTTTCTTTTACCGTGGCTACTTTACTACTTGCTACCGGTACTGTGATGTAATAGGCTTTATCGGTAGGGATACTATTGCCTCGCAGCCAAATATTGTAATTTTTTAAATCGGACGAACTTACTTTCAATTCGGCGGAAATTTCTTCCAAGCTACGTCCTTTGCCTGCACTGGCTTCGATTAAAGTAATTGGGTTTTTACTACGATAGTGGTCTAAACCAGCTTCGAAGGCAATTTTGTAAGCGAAAAAGCGAAGGACATAACGGTCGGTGCGTCCTGTAAGACTTATATCGTGAGCATTATTCCATGATGGCGGGAGCTTTTGTTTTGCACCGTTGATGCCTTGGTAATAAGAATAGAGCGACGATACCCAGTTATTAAATTCTTGGTTACTCCTTTTCAGATATTTTGCCGCTGCTCGTGTAGACGAGGAAATATTCTTACGTTCATCTACGTGACGATCCACCCTTAAGCCGAGTTCTCGGGCTGTGTCTTCTTTAAATTGCCAAAAGCCAACAGCATTAGAGGCAGAGACCGCATCGGGTATAAGTGAACTTTCCTGGGCAGCCAGGTATTTAAAGTCCATGGGGATTTCCTCGTCAATGAAGATGGATTCGATAATCGGAAAGTAAAGAAGGGCACGTTCCAGTTTTTCCTCCCAATATTTTTGATTAATCATCAGTACTTTTATATCCGAGGCGATGATATTTCGGGCACTCTGATCAAACTTAACGTTGATCCCACCAAAAGGGATTTGTGCTGGTACTGCTGGATATTGTTGAGCCAGGATCTGATTGGGTACGATCAGTCCCAGGAAGAACAGGAATAAAACTACTTTTGTCAGCGTACTTTTCATCACATGAAAAAGAGTTATTGAATATCGTTAAAAATATAAATTTAAAGTTTTTGCATGACCATCAAGCCATCCCGAACAGGTAAAAGTAAGTTTGATACACGGGGGTCCTGATGTACTTTATCGTTAAAAGCTAAAATAGCCTTGGTATTTTTGTCGGCCGCCCCTTGAGTTACCTTCCCACTCCAAAGTACATTATCTGCAATAATTAGACCACCTCTATTTACTTTTTCAATCACCAGATCGAAATAATTGATGTAATTGGCCTTGTCAGCATCGATAAATACCAAATCATAAGAATAGTCTAAGTTGGGGATAACCTCAAGTGCTTGACCGATGATTAGTTGTATTTGCTCTTTTTTCTCTGTTTGTGCGAAATAGCTTTGGATGCGGGATTCCAGTTCTTCATTGGCTTCGATGGTAACAAGAAGTCCATCGGGTTGTAGTCCTTCGGCTAAACAGATAGCAGAATATCCGGTGTAGGTGCCAATTTCGAGAACAAACTTGGGTTGTTTGAGTCGGGAAAGTAGAGCAAGCAGACGACCCTGTAATTGCCCGGAAAGCATCCTTGGACTGAGAACCTGAGCAAAGGTGTCTCGGTGGATGGTTTGCAACAAGGCGCTTTCAGGATCCGTGTGTCTCTCAGCATACTCCTCAATTTCCCTGGCGATCATTGTTTTATATTTACGTGTAAGACTACACTATTTTAATCGATAAGACGAAGTAAATATTGTCCATAACCACTTTTTAAAAGGGGTTGAGCAATTTTTTGCAGCTGTTCGGCGTCGATGAATCCACGCCGGTACGCTACTTCTTCAATACAGCCAATTTTCAGTCCCTGTCGTTCTTCTATCACTTGCACAAATTGCCCAGCCTGCATCAGTGATTGGAAGGTACCGGTATCTAACCAAGCCGTGCCCCGATCCAACACTCCAACTTTCAGTCTACCTTCCTTCAAATAAAACTTGTTTATATCGGTGATTTCCAATTCACCCCGGGGCGATGGTTTTATCTGTTTGGCAATCTCTACAACTTGGTTGTCATAAAAATATAAACCGGGTACAGCGTAATTCGAACGGGGCTGGAGTGGCTTTTCTTCGATCGAAATCACATTATAGTCCTTATCAAATTCTACAACCCCGTACCGTTCTGGGTCATTAACTTGATAAGCGTAAATAACGCCTCCATCCGGATCGTTGTTGGCTAACAATAACTTGGATAAACCTGAGCCGTAAAAGATATTATCACCTAAGATTAAAGCTACCTTTTCGTTGCCGATAAACTCCTCACCAATGAGGAATGCCTGGGCTAGTCCGTCGGGTGAAGGTTGGACTGCGTAGTGGAATTCACACCCCACTTGCCTTCCATCGCCCAATAATTTTTGAAAATGGGGAAGATCGTGGGGGGTAGATATGATCAAAATTTCCCGTATACCTGCCAACATAAGAATAGACAGGGGGTAGTAAATCATAGGTTTGTCGTAGACGGGCATCAGTTGTTTACTGACGGCTAGGGTAAGGGGGTGCAAACGTGTACCGGAGCCTCCGGCTAGTATGATTCCTTTCATTTTTGCATTAATTAGCGATTCCCGTACATGGTTTCGTAGTACGACTTATAGTTACCGCTGGTGATATTATTGAGCCAATCCTGGTTTGCAAGATACCAGTCGACCGTGCGTGATAGTCCTTCTTCAAAATTTACAGACGGCGTCCAACCCAGTTTTTCCCGAAGTTTGGTCGCATCGATTGCATAGCGTAAATCATGACCTGCGCGATCGGTTACATAGGTAATCAGCTTTTCGGAGCTACCTGGTTCGCGACCGAGTTTTTCGTCCATCAAACGACATAATAATTTCACTAGATCGATGTTCTTCCACTCGTTTTCCCCGCCGATATTGTAGGTTTCACCGTCCTCTCCTTGGTGGAAAATTAGATCTATAGCCCGGGCGTGATCTATGACATAGAGCCAATCCCGTACGTTTTCCCCTTTACCATATACTGGGAGTGGACGATGATTAAGAATGTTATTGATCATCAAGGGAATTAGCTTTTCAGGAAAATGATTCGGTCCGTAATTGTTGGAACAATTGGAAATCACGACCGGTAATTTGTACGTGTTATGGTAGGCTCGTACAAAGTGATCGGAAGACGCTTTTGATGCCGAATACGGCGAGCGCGGATCGTAGGGGGTATTTTCACGGAAATAATCTTCCGGACCATGTAAATCTCCGTATACCTCATCGGTAGATACGTGGTAAAAACGATGGCCGCCTAGGTCTTCTTTCCAGCTGGCAAGTGCGGCGTTAAGAAGGTTAACGGTGCCGAATACATTCGTTTTCACGAAAGCCATAGGGTCAACGATGGAGCGGTCAACATGCGATTCTGCCGCTAAATGAATGACCCCGTCGTATCGGTTTTCCTCAAATAACCGTTGAATAAATTCCTGATCGGTAATATCGCCCTTGATGAAGGTATAATTTGGGTAATCTTGAATATCGCTCAGATTGGCCAGATTGCCAGCATAGGTCAATGCGTCCAGGTTATGAATCTGGTATTCAGGGTATTTGGTTACAAAAAGCCGGACTACATGTGAGCCAATAAAACCTGCTCCGCCGGTAATCAAAATGGTTTTCGACATAGTTATGCTTGGGGAATATTCTTGGTAAGTTTGAGTTGCCAACGCCAGGCATCAGCAAGAGCATCGGCGAGCGACTTCTCTGCTTTCCAGTCAAGGACTTGATTCGCCTTATCCGCTTGAGCGTATATTTTTTCGATATCGCCAGGTCGCCTAGGTTCAAACGAATAGTTAAGTTTCAATCGATTAACCTCTTCAAAAGTAGAGATAATTTCCATCACACTATGCCCTTTCCCGGTTCCTACATTGAAAACATCATAATAGGAAGTCTCTTCTGACTTTCGAAGTAAGTCCAGGGCTTTTACATGGGCTTTTGACAAATCGGTAACATGGATAAAATCCCTGATACAGGTTCCGTCCGGGGTGTCATAATCCTTACCGAAAACCGAAAGTTTTTCACGTAGGCCTGCCGCTACCTGCGTAATAAAAGGCACTAAGTTACTAGGTACTCCCAAGGGTAGTTCACCGATTTCGGCGCTCGGATGGGCTCCGATCGGGTTGAAATACCTGAGTGATATAGCTCTCAAAGGAGCCTTAGAAGCCACCAAATCCCGAATGATGTCTTCGCTGATACTTTTCGTATTCCCATAGGGCGAAGCCGCTGGTTTTCGGGGGGTGTCTTCCGTAACAGGCAATTGCTCGGGCTGTCCGTAAACAGTGCAAGACGACGAAAATACAAAATTCTTTACCCCGTGTTTTTGACAGAGTTCTAAAAGAATAAGTAGGGTATCGAGGTTATTACGGTAATATTTTAAAGGTTGGGCAACCGATTCACCAACAGCTTTATAGGCTGCAAAATGAATGATCCCCCCAAACTGCTCTTTTTCAAATATCGTATCTAGAGTCGCTTGGTCATTGCAGTCCACTTCGTAAAAAGGGAAGCGCTTTCCGGTAATCCTTTCCAGTCCGTCTAGAACGTCAGGTTGAGAGTTGGAAAAATTGTCCAGTACAATAGGATGATAGCCGGCTTCGTGTAATTCTACAACCGTATGCGAACCGATGAAACCGGCTCCGCCGGTCACGAGAATTTTCATTCAATAATGATTTTGATAGTACCAAACATTTTATACATTGCGGGCAAAAGTAAATAATTTGATAGCCATATAAAAATAGTTTCGACTTCATAACAAGTGTTTCAACAAACCATACTATATCATGACGGAAAAGGAATTGAAAGCTCTGGTTTCACTTCTTGACGATGAAGATGCAGAGGTGAGAGCCCATGTTGAGGAGAAAATTCGTTCCCTTGGAAACCATGTGATTCCTTTTCTGGAAACACAATGGGAGGAAAGTTTCAACCCCGTATTCCAAAAAAAACTGGAGGATTTGATTCATGATCTGCAGATGGACGGCTTGATCGAAAAGCTTCAGACCTGGGTCAATGGAGGTGCTCTCAATTTGTTGGAAGGAATGTGGATATTGAATACATACCTGTACCCGGACTTGGCTTACGAAAAATTAACCGCTGAAATTGAGCAATTATACTATCAGGTATGGTTGGACTATCGCGAGGAAATGAGCCCTACCGAGCAGGTAAAACTCCTGAATAATGCGTTTTACAACAAAATGGGCTTCGGGCCGAATACTAAAAACTTTCACTCACCGGCCAATTCGATGATCAACGTTGTACTGGAGAGTAAAAGAGGGAACCCAATTACGCTTTGTACAATTTATATGCTCATTGCCCAAAAACTGGGTATGCCCGTCTACGGCGTCAATTTGCCCAATCTCTTCGTATTGACCTACAAGCGAGATGACGTACAATTTTATATTAATGTATTCAATCGGGGTATAATTTTTTCCAAAACAGACATTGAGCATTACATTGCCCAATTAAAACTCAAGCAAAATAAATCGTTTTACGAGCCCTGTTCCAACCAGGATATTGTGCAACGCGTGCTTCGCAATATGATTTTATCGTACGAAAAAGCGGGTGAAAACGATCGTAGCCAAGAGTTGGAACGTGTCCTGGAAGCCATCAGTTGACATTGTTTCGAGAGGCAGTGCTATTGCTAGCAGGACATTAGCTTTGAATTCCCTGGGCAACCGTCAAATAATAGTCCTCCAACCTGAAGAAGGTCAGCCAAGCTTGACCTGTAAGTTGCGGGGCATTGAGATGGGCTGACCACCGAGCTTGAATAGGGGTTGGAGGTAAAATACGAATATGATGACGAAAACTAACCTGTTTTTGGCCAAACAACTTAAATACAGCTTCCTTAG
>JBAYRB010000016.1:0-12804 GCA_041676905.1 Spirosomataceae bacterium | reverse complement strand
GTCGGTGCCCTGGCGAATATTAGTTTTCCGAGCGTCATCAAAACTCAGGCTCAATGCCATTCGCTTCCCTTCAGGCCAGGGGAATTTGGTGGCATTTTTTTGTGCAAATCCCGACGTTCCGGCGGTAAAGAGCACGATGAGTAGGCAAATAAGGTTGGATTTCATAAAGATAAGTGTCTATTCAGGGTGATAATTACGGGTAAAGCTGAATGGGTTATTTAAGGTGCCCTTAGGGGACCTTCCAAGTGGCTCATGACATGTTCGATTAAATTCTGGGCTGCACCCGGTTTAAAAGGGGTAACCGTTGTTTCATATCCCCCAAAAGGAATTTCTTCATCCGTCATCAAATACCCTAACCAGCCGTTGGTATAACCATAGTAGAAAGTATAAGGGAAGGGAGAACGAGCGCGAACTTCGTTGGAAACTTCACAAAACAACTCCACGGGTGCGGTCCAGATTGCGACATCCCGATTGATGCGAAGGAACCGAATAGGCATTTTAACCATCCATTCTCCAGTGGGGCTTTTTTGGGTATAGCCGTTCATGTATTCCGGCCAATTTAAGCCTTCCCGTCGGGGTGTTTCGAGTACGGTGCTACCCAATTTTAGGGCTACTTCCTGAGTCGAGTGCTTCATTTTGGCGTTGGCTTCGATAATACGATCACCTAAAAGGGGTTCAAACTCCTTTAAACGTTCCGGTCCAGGTTGGGTACTGTAGATAGGAGCTATATTCCCGGCGGCACCGTTGATATAAAGCATCATGGCGCCCGTTTCTTTTTCGACATATTCAGAAACGATTCCTTGGGCGTCCCCGCTAATCAAGGTACATTGGCCGCCAATCACGGTTCCGTGCATTGCATAATTGGCGATGATCGCCATGGGCGTATCGTCGGCTTTGTCGAGGCGCAGCATCCCAATGCGTCTATCTACGGGCAAGTCAGGATTTAGACCGAGATAAGTTTTCCCCTTTCCGTCTCTCGCTCTCCGATTGATATTGGCGTTAGCGTGACCCCATCCGACGGCTAGCTTAGCGGGTTCCAATCTTTTAAGGGCATCGGCTACGGCATCCACCAATTTTTGTTCGGTTTCGGCGGTATATTGCTTATCCCACTGGTGTGTATAGCGCCCTGGCATGAAAGCTTCGGGTAGTCCGGGAGGGCCTAGTTCAGGCGCGGAGTGGGTATGGGTCAAACACCACCAAAAATTTTCAGGAGCTATGCCCAGTTCTTTTTTTAGGCGTTCAGCTACCACGTCGTATTCCGTGGGCGATATGACGCAGATATCCGAAGAAACCAGCACAAAACGCGTTTTACCGTCGTCCATCACCGCTACACGGTGGTAAATACGGTCGTGGATACCCGTAGATTTTCGGGCTCCGTATCCCAGTAGTTGTTGTGCGTTATCAGGGGTAATATCGACTTTCGATACCGCTGCCCTAAAGTTTTGTGCAAGTAACTTCTGGGGGGTAAAGAATAAAAGTAATAGAAGTGTTAGGTAGTATTTCATCGCTTTTAAAGGTTAAATCATTGGGGTTGACGCAGGAATGCCAGAAGGTCAGCCATTTCTTGCTGGCTGAGTAATTGATCGAATCCGGAAGTCATCACAGAAGTGCCCATCGCGGTAAGAGCGTTAATTTCTGAGCGGGCTATGGTCGTTTCCGATCCACCATAATTTCGTATGGTTATCGCCGATGGGGTCTCTGAAGCAATCAATCCTTGCAGGGTTTCTCCCGACTTTAGATCGATGTTCCATATATCATAACCATCAGCGATAGACAGGTTGGGTACGAGGATATCAGCCATAACTGACTCAGGTCGTCGGTTTCGGATGGTGGCAAGGTCGGGTCCGTAGTATACACCGTTTTTCCCGCCGATTTGGTGACAAATTGCACAATGTTGCGCAAAGACTTTTTGTCCGTTTTCGGGATTCCCGGTGAGGGTGAGTGCTTCCTGGAATTCTTTGACGGTTTCTTGTTTAGAGCTCTGTTCTGAGGATAAAAGGCTTCGCGCTCGTAACCTTAGCTTTTCGTTTCCATTGGCCATCAAGCCCACTTGACGAGGCCAACTTATCACGGAGGGGTCGATGATTTTATTCTCCAATGCGTCGAGTAGAATTGAAATTCTGGATTCGTTACCCAGAAAAGTTCCAATGGCTTGTTCTCGCAGACCGGGGGTAAGCGTAGGCCATTTTTCCACTAGGAATACGCTGATGGTTGAATCCGGTAGGGCATGCATAGCGCTTAATGCGGTTGCTTGGACAGAAACGGCCTCATTCGGTGTAATCAGGCTTTGAAACAATTCGAGGTGTTTTCGGACGTCATCGAGCATAAGCATTCGGATAGATTCACTTCTTTTCTCAGCCGAGAGGTCGGTATTTTTTACGTTTTCGACCGATTGCTTCAGAACTCTTGCGGTAGACTCACCCGATGGAAGACCTAAAACCTATAGGAGATCCATGGCAGCCCGTCGCATAGCTGGCGTCGGGTATTCCATAGCTGTCGTCAATAACAATTCCCTTTCTTGCTGGAGGGTATTAGCATCGAATTCCTTGTTACGTAGACTTTGGGTGATCCCCCTGACCACGGGTACCGTCCGGTCTTTACGGTAATTTTCCCGGGCTAGTGATTGTCGTATTAACGATTTTAACTGTTCTACATCGCCGCGGGCTCCTGCCATATTACTGAGTCGTTCCACCAGCGATGCATAGCCGGCATTTCCTGCCTTGTAATTTTGAAGTACCGTTTCTAAGAGATTGTCATTTTCAACAGGTACGGCTGATAAAGCCGCAATTTGCATCCAAGGATTGTCCACCTGATTAAACAGAAGTTCGTTCCGAACCCTTCGTGCGGCATTCGTATTGACGTAGCCCAGGCTAGCCAATAACTGGTAGCGGACCTTCCCGGAAGGGTCATTTTTCAGCGCTAACATAGCATCCACGACGCGTTCTGTATCAGGATTCGTACGTACTAAATACAAATCCTCAGACATTCGGATTGCATTTTCACGAACGCCCGCTTCTTTATTCCGTAATCCTTCGATAAGTAGATCTGCCTTTAATTCTGATAGTCCGTGGAGGGTCCAAAGTGCATGTAGGTTGCCTAATGGGTTATTGGGTTCTACGGCTAGTTTTTCGAGAAGAGGGATCACTGTTTTTTCGTTTCGGTCGATGAGGAGTCGTTGTGCATTTTTTCGCCACCAGCCTTCGCTATTGCTTAAATAAGAAACCAGTTTTTCGGTACTTTCCTCGCCCAAAGTAAGTTTTCCTGACCAAGATGCCGGCGGAGTGCCTTTGGGGGTAATACGATAAATTCTACCTTGATCGACCCCGTTGTAGACAGCGTCTGATTTCCCCACATCATCAGCCATCCATTCGGGGTGTTCAATGATTTGACGGTAATAATCTAATACATACAGGGCGCCATCGGGTCCGACATACATATTGACAGGTCGAAACCATGAGTCGGTAGAGGCTAAAAATTCTTGCTTCTCGAAGAGACGACTCGCGATAAAAGTGGGGCCTTTTTCTCTTAGTATATCGGCATGGACCAGGTTTCCAACAGGTTCGGCAACGAAGGTGACTTGTTCGTAGGGGGAAGGAAACAGACTTCCTGTGTAGGCGGTGATCCCACAGGCGGCTGTAAATACTCCTAGGTCTGTAAGTAATTGGTGCTCAGGGTTTTTCGTTATAGGGTAGACATCCGCTGCATTGCCGTGATCGGAAATCGATTCGATGGTATTGGAAACCAGTAGTGACTTATTACGACTGAGGTATCTTGCGGCCACAACTTCGTGGTAAATGTGATGTGCATTGCTTACCAGAAATCGATTACCCCATTGATCAAAAGTATGTCCGAATTGAGTTTGGCTGGAAAGGTTTTCCAACAACACTTTTTCGGGGTGAAATCGGACACTTCTCCCTAGGGCGTTCGTGGGTAGTCGAGGACCATCGGGGTGGGCTGGGAAATAGACGTCACTTCCACGATCACTGAAATAATCGGTATATACTTTTGCAGTAGCGGCGGGCTCATGTCCCAGGTAAATCCAGTTATCAATGCCTAATAGGGGATTGTTTACATTATGCTGGGGGTTGGCTAGGGCGAATCCGGTGAGAATGATCTCCCTTTTATCTGCTTTGCCGTCGCCATCCGTATCTTCTAGGTAAAGTACATTAGGCGGATCCGTGACTATAATGCCTTTTTTCCAACGCATGACACCGGTGGGAAGGACGAGTTTGTCGGCGAAAACTGTGCTTTTATCCATTATTCCGTCGCCGTCCGTATCCTCCAATAATTTGACCGCTCCGGAACCACTCTTATCTAAGGGGTATCCATGCATTTCAACGACGTATAGCCTTCCAAATTCATCAATTTCCATTGCTACCGGGTCCGAAATGAGTGGTTCTGCGGCTATTTGTTCGATTTGGAAGCCTTCCGCCACTTCGAAGGTTTGCATGGCCTCTTCCGGTGATAGTCCTCGAATCGTGTTTTTCTTTTTCTGGCCTGTTGGATTGCATGCCAACAAGCCCATACTTAGCGCGAAAAATAGATAAATAGGTTTCATTATAAAAGGTCAAAAATTTTCATTAAGTAAGTTTTAGAATCAAGGTTTGGTTTTAGAAATTTCTTCCAAAAGTTGACTAACGCCCCAAGTCAAATCCTTTGCAGCACTTGCGGAAAAAGGGGATACGGAGGGTTCATAGCCTCCGAGAGCTATTTCTTCAGCGGTACATAAATACCCAAGAGTTCCATTTGTTATCCCAGCAAAAAAGGTATGCGGGAAGGGGGAATTATTGCGAATTTCATTAGAAATCTCACAAAATAATTCACAAGGGGCACTCCACATCATGATATCCTCATTGATTTTCAGAAAACTAACTGGAATCTGGATGAGTGCTTCTCCGGTACTGGTTAAACGTAGGTAGTCCTTCATATCTTCTGGCCAGGTCGAGATCGTTTCCTTTCGGGGCGTCTCAATAATATGGCGGGAAGTTGAAATTTGGACATTGGGCGTGGTTGCCAGGATGCGATTATTTGCTGCGATGATGGGTTCTCCGAGCAATACACGAAACTGATTAAGGAACCCGTCTTTTTTACCCGTATTTTGACCCGGAACCGAAAAGAGAGGAGCTACATTTCCCAAAGCACCATTAACAAATAGGAGAGGGTAGCCTGTTTTTTCTTCCACATAATTAGCTACTACACCAGGGACGTCCCCACTGATTCTTGTGTCGGAAATGGCCAATACTGTACCGTGAATCGGGTAATTGGAAATTAAGGCTATGGGCTCCCCCGAGGTAGTTTCCAATCGGATTAAGCCAATTTTTCGGTCGATCGGACCGTTTGGGTTTTCGCCTAGGAAAGTTCGGTTATCGGGGGTTCTCGCCCGACGATTGATATTGGCGCGGGAATATCCCCATCCCACCCCTAATCGGGCTGGTACCAATTGCTTTTTGGCTTTGGCAATGGCTTCTACGAGTTTATCTTCTACAAATCTGGCATATTCTTCGTCGTATTTTTCCTCGTAGCGGTCGGCTAAAAACAAGGGAATAACGCCACCCGAGCCTACTTCTGGAGCTGAATGCGTGTGAGTGTTAGCCCACCAAAAGTTTTGTTTGTCAATATTGAATTCTCTTTTCAGTCGATCGGCTGCCTTATCGTAGGTGACCGGAGCTATGGTGCCCAAATCGGTTACAACCAAATAAAATTGCGTATTACCGTCGTCCAGGATAACCACTTTATGGAAAAGACTATCGCGTACTCCCTCCGACATTCGCGGTCCGTAGCCGAGAAGATTTTGAGACTTATAGGGAGTAATATTCGTTCGCGCAAATGAGGCTTTAAACGACGATTGTGCTGCAACGGGATAAATCCATAAAAATACCAAAATGAATGCCCCGGCAAATGTTTGTAAAAAATTCTTTGAATGAAAAATCATGATAAAAATGTTGATGATCTACTACCAATCGTCGGTTCTGAAAGGAGCAACCGGCAAACCTGCCTTATCATAAAGGTTGGGTTCGGGTGCGTTTGAAAAGGCAAATCTGACGGCAACGGGTTGTGCTATTTCGTTTGACCATACCTCGATTTTGTTCGTATCAAGGATTCGGACTTGGGCAGCGACAAATTGTTTATCCTTGCCCGCGATATAAAATTCATTTTTACCGGCTCCCCTAATTTCTAAACCAGCCTTCGACACATCATTTAACGTAACGATGACCCTATTACCCTTTACTTGATATTGAGCGAGAGAGGGACTTTTATAGTTTTCGATTGGTTTTTGATAGTGCTCGGCCAGTGCGTAGTTGGCCAGGCGTTTACCTACTTGGCTTTTATAAGCGGGGTGGACGTCTTTTAGGTTATCGACTAAATCGGTGGTCACTACCATGCCCGTTTTATGCATTGTTTGGGCTAAGGATTGCATTTCACGCACAAAAGCTGCCTGGATTTGTGTGGTATCCTGCCTATAAACGAAGGGAGCGATCTGTACATAGTAAAAGGGGAAATCGTTCTGAGCAGCTCTGCGCCAGTTTTCAACCAACATTTGTTGTAACTGTAAATAAGCGGACGGGAAATGGGTATTCGATTCGCCTTGATACCAAATTATACCCGCGAACGGATAGTCAATAATCGGGTTTACCATTCCATTGAATATGTAACCGGCCTTCTGTGGCCAATGGTTGCTGGGGGGAATAAGTCGGGCTGACTCCCGAGTGAGGGGATAAAGCTCAATCAGTTCTGAAGGGATCCAGGATTCAATGAAGGATCCACCCCATGCCATATCGATCAATCCTATGGGGGCGTTAAGTGTCTGCCAGAGGTGCTTGCCGAAGAAATAACCTACAGCACTAAAATTGTAAAGAGTGGACGAATCACATAGCGACCATTGTCCATGTACGTCAACTTGCCTTTCGTTATGGCCTCTTTTTTGCATTTTGAAAAGGCGTATATTGGGATTGTATGCCTGGGGAAGCTCCTGCAAAGCATCTTTAACACCGTGTTTGGCACTCCACTCCATATTCGATTGGCCGGCGCAGATCCATACTTCACCGAACAGGATGTTTTTTATTTCGATTGTTTCATCAGCTGTCGTTATGGTAATGGAATGGGGACCACCCGCTGCAGGAGTATCCGTATGGATAAACCATGCGGCATTGGCGTCGCCTTTGATTTGATAAACCTGATCGGACCAGGAAAGACTTATTTTGGCCTGTTCCCAGGGGTCTGCCCATCCCCAAATTTTTATTCGGGTATTTTGTTGCAAAACCATATGGTCGGCGAAAATGGAGGGGAGGATGACCTTGGCATGGAGATCCAAGGCGGACAGCGCGACGAGTGTTATTGCGGTTAAAAGGGCTTTACATTTAATCATCTGGGTAGGGCTTGATTAATACGTTGTAAAAATGCGAGTAGCTCTCCATTCATAGTGGGGTTACCACAGCTAAGTCCGTGATCATCACTATCGATTTCCACCAGTTCGGCCGAACCCCCACCGAGATTAATTTCTTGGCAAAACTTTCGGGATGATTCGACGGTCACTACCGGATCACCCACTCCATGCCAGATTTTTACCGGTACCGGATAGATTTTGATAGACTCACCATTTTTGTTTAGGGAGTGTTGGATAATCGGGTTCCATAACCTTGTAGCCTTGAAATCATATTCTAATTCTGTTGAAGATGAGAAATGATAGACTTCGGCTATGGCCTGTCGCGTACTTTTAAGCCAGGGGTTTTTCCAGGCTTGTTCGTAGAGGTCTAGGACCGGGGAGTACATGACATGTGCCAAAACCAGGCTACTATGTCTTAACACAAAATTGGTTGAGGTTAAACCTCCCATTGAAAAACCGCCGACGAAAATTTGGGGATAGACATTATAATTCTCTACGATTATTTTCCAGGCGTTGTATGCCGAAGCGACCGCCAGTTCACCCCCCATGTTTTCTATTCGACCGCCATTTACATCAAAAACAGCATAGCCGTTCTCAAGTAGCAGCTTTTGTAATTCAAATCGATTTAGAAACCACTCGTTTTCCGAAACACCACCACCAGCCCCATGCGCCATGTAGACTAAGCGCGTAGGTTTACCAGTCTCAGTGTAGGTCGACGGTAGTTTTAATATAGCGTAGTCATGAAATACCGAATCCAAAGAACCCCTATCCAGGTCACCTGGATGAATGGTAACGGTAAAATAAATTTCCTTGATCCCGTTGGCTGAGGTCATTAAGGAGAATAAACTCAGGTAGATAGCAACAAATAGTCTCAGTGCCATGGTTTTTCCGTCGTACAACCGTCATACCTCCCAGGGGCGGGGTTGTATTTATTGAATTGAGTAGCGCCAATTTCGGATGTAAAGTAACCGGCTAAGGTCAGTTCTTTCATCATACGAAAGTAGTGGGCAGGGTCGTTCTGATCTTTATTCTTCGTGTATTGAATATGTTCTTGATCGATTGCTGTTAATAATTCTTCCCGTTGTTGGGGTGATAGTTTTAGGAAATCTTTCCCAAAGCTTTTTTTAGCGGCATCTTGTAATTTTTCCAATCCGTTTAAAAATACTTTTTGGTCTTCAGGGGTGTAGCAATCGGCTACAATGACATCCATAAAACTACCTACATCAGCGGCTCTCGCTCCGGGTGTGTCGGTTTCAGGAAAAATGGTTTCTCCGATTTCGTTCAACAGAAAAATTTGATCACTATTCAAAATTTTATGGGTATTGCTTCGGGTGCAAGCACTATCTAAGAATGCTTGAGCACCGATCATGGTACCTCCCAATAGAAGCGAAACCTGTTGTAATGCTTGTCTTCGGTTCATCGTTTAGGGTTGTTTCGGGATGAAGTGCCCAACTAAATATTACCTTTTTTCATTTCACTAACTGCGTAATCGACGGCTCTTGCGGTCAACGCCATATAGGTTATAGATGGACCTGGAATGCAGCTCGAGGACGCCATGGCCGATCCATCGGTTATAAACACGTTAGGGACTTCATGCATTTGGTTCCATTTGTTCAACACCGACGTCTTTGGGTCCTTACCCATTCGGGCCGTTCCGGTTTCGTGGATACATGAACCAGGGATTTTCCCTCTGTCATAGGTTTTTACATTTTTTAGCCCTCCCATTTCCAGGATTTCTGCGGCACTATTCATGGCATCTTCACCTAACTTCTTTTCATTTTCTCGGAATTCGCAGTCTATTCTCAACACGGGCATTCCGAATTTGTCTTTTTTAACCGGGTCCAATGTGACCTTGTTGTCATAGTAAGGAAGGTGTTCACCCCAAGCGGTGATCGACATGCTCCAGGCCCCTGCTTCTGAGAGTTTTTCTTTCAATTGCGTACCCACGCCATCTGCCCATGAAATTCTACCTCGTCCTGCCCCGCCCTGATAAGTATAGCCTCTCAGAAAATGGGGCGATTTCGTTTTCTCATTGATATTACGGAATCGGGGAACGAATATACCTGTAGGTCGGCTTCCAAATGTGAATTTGTCTTTAAATCCCTCGAAAGTTCCTGTAGCTCCCATCCCATAGGGCATGTCCATTAGATTATGGCCGATTTGTCCGCTACCGTTACCGAGTCCATTGGGGAAAGCATCCGACTTGGAATTGAGTAGAATAAGGGTCGTATTCAAAGTGGATGCATTGAGAAAGATCACCTTGGCATAATATTCAAAGACTTCCAAGGTTTCGGCATCAATTACCCTTATGCCAATGGCTTTACGTTTTTCTTTATCGTAAAGGACCTCACTGACTACCGAAAATGGTCGCAATGTCATATTTCCGGTCGCAGCAGCTGCGGGTAAAGTGGCAGCATTGCTACTGAAATAGCCTCCATAGGAACATCCACTTTCACACTTGCCTCTATATTGGCAGGGTCCACGGGTGCCGATTTGTTGAGTGAGATTGGCTGTCCTGCCATGGATAATGAGACGTTCCCCATTGAACCCTTTTTTAACACGTTCGGCGACATATTTTTCGAGGCAATTCATGGGCATTGGGGGTTGGAAATTCCCGTCGGGTAGGTGGGGGAGACCTTCTTTGGATCCAGAAACGCCGACGAAAGATTCCACGTAGTCATACCAGGGAGCAATATCCTTATAGCGGATTGGCCAGTCGACGCCGTACCCATCACGGGCGTTTGCCTCGAAGTCTACATCGCTTCTACGATAGCATTGTCGTCCCCAGATTAAGCTTCTTCCACCCACTTGATATCCTCTTGCCCATTCGAATGGTTTTACTTGTTCATAGGGTTGATCGTGATCATTGACGAAGAAGTTTTTCGAGGTCTCATGAAAATTGTAGACGCCGCTTTGGATGGGGCTTCTCCGTATATCTTCTTGCGTTTTTCTCCCCCGATGTGGTAGTTCCCAGGGCGCTTTCATATCTTCATAATCGACGATATGTTTGACGTCCCTTCCCCTTTCTAAAACTAGGGTTTTGAGTCCTTTTTCGCATAGTTCTTTGGCAGCCCAGCCGCCGCTTATGCCTGTGCCGACGACGATGGCGTCGAATTGGTTTTTATGCATGATTTTGAGTTTCCGGAATAACGAATGGGTTTGATTCAAGCATTTTTCAAGGCTTTATTCCCCATTCAAAAAGTTCTTTAGGTTAATCTATTCAACTTCATACAATACAATATTTCGAAACTCCATGGGATCGTGTGCTTGTATGGCAATGAACCCACTTTTCAAAGGAGTCCCTTCCTTGGTTGCCCAATAATCCCAGTCCCTAACGTTGCCTTTTTCCCAGTTGAAGTTTTCGCTAACAAATCCACCCCCAATAATCGGACGGGTATATTCGAGTACCATTTCATCATTGATATAGTGCCGTATCAGCGAATCACTCCAAACCTCGATTTCAGCCGATATCCATGTGTTACCGTCGTACGTTATTGAGCTTGATTCGATACAATGAGCCGGATTAAGTGTATCGGCTACAAAGACTTGAGTGCCGATGGTACATACATTGCCGGTTGGTCGTTCTCCCGTATTTTTTCCTCCCAGTAATTGAAATTCCAAACAAATGGGGTATTCCTGTAACAAACCCATGCTTTCGGGCGATTGAGCGTGAAATACGATACCTCCGTATTGTTCAGGCCATGATTCGTCTGGTTTAAACTGATTTCCAGTAAACCGATATTCGAATTTTAGCCTGAAATTAGAAACGGGTTTTTGGTAAAAGAGGTGTCCTATAGGTGTTCGACGGTTTTCCTTATGATCATACACTTTCAACACACCTTTTTCAATTTTAAAAACACCGGTGGAATCCTCGTTTAATGGTTGTCCACCAATTTTTGGTGTCCAGCCGTTGAGATCATTGTCATTAAGAATAGGCGCCCATTGGTCGATTTTTTCTTGATTCGATTGGCAACCAATTGTTAATAATAAAAGTACTATCCAACCAGGGTTGAAATTCATTTACACAAGGGTTTTGTACAGGTTAAGAAAAGTTCCGGTTTTAAATTTTTGCTTTTTCAGATACGTAAATGTTAGGTCTAATGCGATCATTTTTGGATCGAATCGTCCAATAGACCAGGGATGCCAGGCTAGCGTTAAATGTTTTTTGTTTTCCTTCCGGGCTAGATCAATAAAAACTTTATTTACGGCATATTCTTCTTCGGGTTTTTGAATAGGCTTTGGAGGGATAGCTCCAGGTGGCCATGGACTAGGCCAGTTGAGTAAGGCTACCTGGTCTACTTTTGTATGTCCTTTAAGCACGTTTTCGTGCCATCCATGTTTTGGAATCTCCCAAATAGTTGGGAAACCATCGTCTTGATAGTTGAAAGGTTCGAGGATGGGGGCTGGTAAAGAATAGCCTGGCCCCCAGCACATGGTGCTTATATACTGGTATTCAGCTTCCTGTACAATTTCGAGGATATTTTTGTGTCCTTTGAACCCGTCCACATAGGCATAGGGTGTAGCATAGCCGATTATTCTTTTTCCAAAAATATCCTCTAGACGTTTTTTTGAGTCAATCAATTGTTCTCTCGGATTTCCTGTTTTAGGGTTAAGGGGGTGCGGGAGAATGAGGTCATGGCTTTTTGAATGACTACCGATTTCAAATAAGGGATTGTCCAGTAATTTGACCACCCATGACATATTCGAGTTATTTAATATATCAGACACGATAAAGAAGGTGGCGGGCATCTGGTGTCTTAAATGGACTTCCACGATGGCTTCGAGGTATTTAAGACAGTTTTGACTTTCGGTGTCATAGTTTGCTATAAAAACAGTATCGTTGGGGTTATTGGCCTCCGCCCAAATTGGCTTCCCCAGACCGGCAATTAGGGCGCCACCTACAGATTGTTTAAAGAATATTCTTCTATTCATCGGGTTTAGGGTAAGGTCAAACCTTAATTAATAATTTAAATTTTCATCAACGGGTTAAAAAGGGGGCGATGATGGTATTTTAATGTTGTTGAGAAGTGGCCATGAATAAAAGCTTGTTCGATTATTCAGTGGCCACTTAATTTCTCGAGGTTTAGAAGCCTAGTAGTTAGGGTTTTGAGTCAATTGTGTATTTTGGTCGAGCGCTCCTTGTGGGATAGGTAAAAAATAATTCTTTTCGGGGTAGAATACCCGCTGTCCCCCAGGTGCTGGAACTACTTTGTAGGTCCAAGTTCCATTGATATTTTCGATGACCATAGCATGCAAGGTGCTGTTGAGATTCTTTTCTGCCAAACGTAATCGAATTAGATCATACCACCGTTTTTCTTCAAATGCTAGTTCTACTCTACGTTCACGATGAATTGCCTTTCTCATTTCATCTTTTGACAAACCATTGGGGAGAGGGGGAAGTTCTGACCTTTCTCGTACAG
>JBAYRB010000015.1:0-13056 GCA_041676905.1 Spirosomataceae bacterium | reverse complement strand
CTCTGGTGATTACGTAGTAAGATCGACTGGTGAAGTTCATCATACCGAATTTAATTACCACGAAAAATACCTTGACCCAGTAAATGGCCCATTAAACTATAATAATCACAGTACGAACATGCCCTTGATTCGTTATGCGGACGTACTTTTAAGCTATTCGGAGGCTATAAACGCTATTAACGGACCTACTGCAGAAGCGTACTATGGGCTCAACAGAATAAGGACAAGAGCAGGGCTAGAACCGCTTTCAGGACTGTCCAAAGAGGCATTTTTTGAAGAGATTGTGATGGAACGAGCCCGCGAGCTCTTCTGTGAAGGGGTTAGATGGTTTGATCTAAAACGCTGGGGACTGCTGAAGCGAGCTGAAGACCGTGGTGAAACAGGAGTTAATATCGAAGGCATCAGGGTGGTACTACCAAAGCATTCCGTTTTCCCCTTCCCCCAAAGAGAAATCGATGCCAATCCCAATCTCAAACAAAACCCTGGTTATTAACTTCCATTAATACATTTACCTGGGAGAATACATCGGGTATTTTCCCAGGACAACGCCGTTTATAGTTTAAAGAAATATACGTTAACCCCGCTATTTATGACGAAGGTATCGCCAATCTTACTAAGCCTATGGATTTGTCTCGTTTCGACTATCCATAGCAATGCACGATCCAATGAATCCCTTAAACGACCCAAGTTAGTAGTGGGAATTGTAGTCGACCAAATGCGCTATGACTACCTTTATCGATACTACGAAAAGTTTGGAGACGGTGGGTTTAAACGTATGCTCAGAGAAGGTTTCAATTGCCGGAGTCACCATTACCACTACGGAAATACGTCCACAGGAGCTGGGCACGCATCCATCTACACAGGTTCAACCCCGGCAATACACGGTGTTATCGGTAATAATTGGTACGATCCTATCGCAGGAATAAGCCTTAACTGCGTCAGTGACAGCCTTGTACAAGGAGTGGGCGGACGAAACCCCTCGGTCGGAAAAGCATCACCTCGCAATCTCTTAGTATCAACGATTACCGATCAGTTGCGAATTGCCACAAATTTCCAATCAAAAACAATTAGCATCGCGCTAAAAGACCGGGGCGCAATTTTACCCGGAGGGCATACAGCACAGGCAGCCTACTGGTACGACGGTTATACCGGTAATTGGATAACCAGTACATATTATATGACTCAACTTCCCCAGTGGGTACAAGATTTTAATGCATTGAAATTACCCTCAAAATACCTTCGTCAGGGTTGGAATACCCTCCTTCCACTTGAACAATACACTGAAAGTACGGAGGATGACCAACCCTATGAACAACCCATGCCAGGCAATGAACGACCCGTATTTCCCTATGTTTTAGCTGGTCAAGCCGGTGACGCATTCGGATTGGCAGCGGTAACACCCGTAGGCAACACCCTCACTAGAGAAATGGCCATAGCTGCTATAAAGGGAGAGAATTTGGGAAAAGGAAAATATCCTGACTTTCTAGCTTTAAGTTTTTCAGCACCCGATGGTATCGGTCATAGACATGGCCCCAATTCGATCGAAATACAAGACACCTATTTACGCCTAGATCAAGAATTGAGTCAGCTTTTCACTTTTCTGGACGAATGGGTAGGGAAAGATGAATACTTAGTTTTCCTTTCGGCGGATCATGGGGTCATAGACGTACCTGAATTTTCCCAGAAACACCGACTGCCCTCTTCCCGCTTCTCAGCAGATTCCATCTACACGCAAATTCGAAATGTGATAGCCCGAGAATTTGGAGACGAAAAACTAGTGAAAGCTATTGAAATAAGACAAATCTATTTGGACAAGAAACGATTACGAGCTAAAGGAATCACGGTGGACGATGTTTTAGAGGTTCTCCGAGAAGAAATACTACCGGTAAACGGAGTAGCTGAAATATTTAACACGCGAAAATTGGGAGAAACTACCCTTACTGAGTACCAACGCAATCTTTTTGCCAACGAAATCCATCCCAAAAGAAGCGGAGACCTAATGATCATTTTTCAACCTGGTTGGATTACGAAAACATCCTTCGGTACGACCCATGGCTCTCCCTACCATTATGACACCCATGTACCTTTCATACTATTTGGTTGGGGCGTACGACCTGGTGAAACCTATCGAAGAACATACATTTCCGACATCACCCCTACCCTTGCGGCAATCCTTCAAATTTTACCCCCCGGAGGCAATATCGGGAATGTTATTGAAGAAGCACTAACGTCGAACTAATCATGAAAATATTCATAACCGTATTAACCAGCATTATTCTTATATCCTCAATTCCTGTTTATAGCCAGGAAGCAGTAAGTTCGTTGAACGATGACCTAACGGTAAATTGGCGAGAGTCTTATTTTTCAGGCAAACCTTTAGAGATAGGCCAAAACGTTCAATATTTGTTCGACGACTATATGGTGGAGGATCGATTTGGACTAAAACGAGTGATCGGCCCGGTCGAAAAATATAAGAATAATCCGCTATTTATCGATGAAGATAAACCTTGGGAATTGTCATCCACTTCTTGGAGTGGTGCCTATCTACGATATGTGATTTATGATCCCGCCGAAAAACTATACAAAGGCTGGTACCTCATGTATCGTTATATACCCGGAATTGAAACGGGATACAACTATTCTACACTTTATGCAGAAAGTAAGGATGGGATATCATGGAAAAAACCAGAGTTAGATTTCTATGTCATCGATGGGAGGAAAACCAACATAGTGTTGCATAAGGAAAATGGTACTGCACAAATTCAGGACATCACGCTAGACACCCAGGCTAAAGATCCACAAAAACGATATGCAGCACTTGTTAAAATGATTCCCCCCGGGGAAAAAATCAGATGCATCGTTTTAATGTTTTCACCCGACGGGCGAAAATGGGATTTTGCTCCAGAACCAGTATTGTTCCGAGGAGCAAATGATGGATCTTATTCAATGGTTCGCGACACCGAAAACGACCGCTGGTTGCTATTCCGCCGGCCTCCAACCAATGCATTAATTAAACCCGGCGAAGGTGTTTTCCACAAGAATCCATTAAATCCTGAATCAGGTGGAATGAATATTAAACGGCGTGTATCGGTTTCGGTTAGTAAAGATTTGAAAACATGGTCTTATCCAAGAGGTTTGCAGGTTTTGGACGAAATGGACGATGCGGAGATAGGGTCGATGGGCAATGCGATGGATATAGACCAGGCACGGGTCATCAATTACGGCGGTGTTTATATCGGTTTCATCCATTTAATGGACAACCTGACAATCGAAACCCCCAGAGAATGCCATATGATGTGGAGTCGCGATGGATTTCAATGGCAAAGACATCCTTTGAAACTTCCGTTTATCCAAAATGGGGGACCCGGCGAATGGGATTCAGGTGGTGTTATCACCTTGACAACCATGTCCGATGACAAGGGTACATGGATCTACTATACAGGAACCAATACACCACAGGGGGAAAAACGAATACCGAGTTTCACTGGCAGTGGGCGGGCGTTTGTAGGTAAAGATCGATGGGTAGGTCAACAAGCTAGTGCAGCCGGTGGGTATCTTTTAACTCGACAGTTTATTTTGGAGGGAAATCGGCTGGTATTGAATTTTAAATCACAAGTTAATCAACCCCCACCCAATTGGAAAAGCTTGATCAAAGCCGAACTTTTACAAGCCCAGGACGATCAGGTACAGGCTGTCCCCTACCCCGGTTTCACACTATCCGATTGTGATGGAATAACCGAAAAGGAGGGTTACGAATATGTAGTAACATGGAAGGGGACGTCCGATTTATCTACCTTGAAAGGTAAACCGGTTTATATACGATTCTATTTACAAAACACAACGCTCTATACATTTAGAATTTCGGATTAAACTATAAAAAAGCGGAACATGCCCCCATTGATTGTCAAATTTCACGAGTTATCGGTAGGATTTCTACTGCTAACTCTCGTTAATATTTCGAATGTTTATTGCCAAAGTCCTTGCGACAAATTTACTCCTGAATGGATTGCCCTAGGGATTACTACGTCTCCTGCCACTCAACAAACGGTAAGTTGGCGTTCGTCTAAGGGAAGTAGAGATGCGATGGCACAGTTGGTAAAAGAGGACCCATCCCCCAACCTGGAAGATCTCGCAACCACTTACTATGCGCTAAGTAATGCCTATAGTGACTACGGGGTAGAAAAAGACTATCATCGAGTCACTTTCAACAATTTGGAACCCGGTACGGTTTATCTTTACCGGATAGGCAATAACGGTTGTTGGAGTGAGTGGTATCAATTCAAAACAGCATTGGGAAGCCCAAAACCTTTTTCCTTCCTTTATTTTGGAGATGTACAATACCAGATCAGAAGCCTTTTCCCTCGCGTACTCCGACAAGCGATTTTGCAAGCGCCTAGTTCAGCTCTTATGGTTTTCGCAGGTGACCTTACCTCGAATGCAACCCACCAAGAATTTGATGATTTTTTTAGGGCAGGTGACTGGATCCTAGCCTCAAAACCAATTGTACCTGTGCCCGATGGCCACGAATATCCAAAAGACTCTTTGGGTATGCGACACAAACTAGCTTCCTTTTGGGAGCTCACTTTCGCCTATCCTTCCAATGCGCCGAAGGAGTTAGAGGGGGTTGGAAATTACTATTTTGATTACCAAAATACTCGTTTTATTCTCTTTAACACGTTTGACTACAGTGTTAGTGGAAAATCCAAATTTTACCTCGAATGGCTCGAATCTCTTCTACAAAATAATCCCCAAAAATGGACAGTGGTTGTTCATCATCAGCCTGTCATGCCTGTTACCGAACGGAGAAACCAAACCAAATTCTACGACCAGGTAAAACCTCTGTATGATCGGTATGGAGTAGACCTCGTGCTCTCCGGACATGATCACGGCTATTCTCGCGGGGGAATCGAACTAGAAGGTAAAAAAGATAAAGTTATCATGGGTCCGGTTTACGTTGTCTCCGTTGCCGGACCTGGTATGTATGCCCTGGCATATCGGGATTGGTATGACCGAATTGCCTCTAATACCCAACTTTTTCAGCACGTTTTTATGGGAGATGATGAATTGCGTTTCCAAACCTATACGGCCACCGGGCGGCTGTATGACGAATTTATCATAAAGAAATCCCTGCACGAAAAAAGGTTTATCGATTTGGCACCCCATATTGAAGAGTTTACCGAATTACCTCCTTCGCAGCGAAGCCGCTACAATCCCGACCAATTGCAAAAATTGGAAGAACAACGACGCAGGTATCTCGAACGAAAACAGTAGACCCTTGTCCACCACCCCATGAATTTTATTGAACCCGATTGTAGTTAACCTTGAAAAAGAAATTTTATCCTTGGATGGTCGTCGCCCTGCTATGCGTAGTAGGTTGTCTAAATTACCTCGATCGTATGATGATCACGACCATGCGTAGTTCGATGGTAGAAGCCATCCCCATGAATGACGCGCAATTCGGCCTACTCACAGCAACCTTTCTCTGGATATATGGTATTCTAAGCCCTTTTGCTGGATACCTAGCCGATCGTTTTAGTCGGAGCAAGGTTATCATTTTCAGTTTACTCGTCTGGTCCGTCGTGACCTGGTTGACATCTCTCGCACATAGCTTCGAGTTCCTGCTAATCACCCGAGCTCTGATGGGCGTCAGCGAATCTTTCTATGCTCCAGCCGCACTCGCCTTGATCATGGACTATCACACAGGTAGTACGCGGTCGTTGGCAAATAGTATCCATATTGCAGGTATAATGGTGGGTCAAAGTTTGGGCTTTCTAGGAGGCTGGCTAGCTGAAAGTCACAGTTGGAATTTTGCTTTTAGTGTGTTTGGAATTATGGGTATCGTCTATTCCGGGGTTTTATTATTGTTGTTAAAAGACCCACAAAAGTCGTTTTCCCAAAGTGGAACGACCACTTCCAAATCGCTGGAAATTGGTTTTTTCAAAGCTTTAAAGGTACTGTTGAAAAACCGGGCTTTCGTACTGGCACTGACTGTGTGGGGGCTACTAGGAATAGTCGGCTGGCTTGTGATCGGATGGCTACCTACTTATTTTAAAGAACAATTTAGCCTTTCACAAACGATGGCTGGTATATATGCCACAGGCTATGTACAAACTGCAGCTTTTGCTGGTGTCATTGCGGGGGGAATATTGGCAGATCGTTGGTCACGGAAAAACCCAAATGGCCGAATCCTTCTTTCCATGTTAGGATTAGGATTGGCAGCTCCGGCCATCTTTTTAGCGAGTTACACGACGCTCCTGGTCGTAGCGATTGGCTGTTTTATGGTTTACTCCTTTACACGAATTTTTACCGATGGCAACATGATGCCCATCCTTTGTTTGATCATCGCTCCTCAACTACGTGCTACCGGATATGGTATTCTAAATTTCTTTGCATGTATTATCGGTGGAATCGGACTTTACGCAGGCGGAGCATTAAGAGATGCACAAATTCCACTCGAACTTATTTTTCAAGTAAGTGCCAGTTTACTGCTCGTTGCCACCTTCCTACTTTATCGAATCAGTTTAATACGTCTGAAAAAACAGGATCAACTTACTTTTTCAAATTCCTGACCCATGAAAAGGAACCATTTTCTTTATCTATCCCGCCAACAAATCGAATCCTTGGAAGTTACCATGCAAGAGGTCATCGATAGCCTCGAAAAGATGTTTGTTGAAATGGGAAATGGCCGTGTTGAAATGCCACCAAAACCTGGTATACATCCTCGCCCTGACGCTTTTATACATGCCATGCCCGCCTATATTCCGAGTATGAACGCAGTCGGAATGAAGTGGGTCTCAGGGTATCCCGAGAATTGGAGACTAGGTTTCAACTACATCAATGGACTCCTCATATTGAATGAAGCAAATACAGGGATACCGATTGCCGTGATGGACTGTACTTGGATAACCGCTGTCCGAACAGGAGCTGCAACGGCATTATCGGCAAAATATCTGGCCAGGAAGGAAAGTTCGACTGTGGGCATTATAGCTTGTGGTGTACAAGGTCGAAGCAATTTGGAAGCATTGGCATGTATATTCCCACTGCAGAAAGTAAAAGCATATGATCTCGTACCCGAAGTCGCTAATAATTTTGCCGATGAAATGGAAAAACGTTTGGAAATCGAAATTGAGGTGGTCGATCATGTGAAAGATGCCGTCGCTGGACTGGACATGGTCGTAACAAGTGGCCCGATCCTCAAAAACCCGAAACCTACAATTCAACCTGGTTGGCTACAAGAAGGCGCTTTTGCCAGTTTGGTCGACTTCGACTCTTATTGGACCGGAGCAGCCCAAGCTGAGGCCGATAAAATAGCCACCGATGATATTTCGCAAATGGAATATTATCGGGGGGCAGGATATTTCCAACAAACCCCAAGAGCCTATGCCGATTTAGGCGAAATTATTGCTGGTAAAGTACCGGGAAGAGAATCTGCGAATGAACGTATTCTTGGGGTCAATCTCGGAATCGCTCTCGAAGACATTGCTACCGCATCCTTAATTTATCAACGCGCACGTGAACAACATATCGGAACCTACCTTCCGTTATAGTCTTACTCCATCAATTACGTTCTCCCCCATGAAATATAACCGTCATACCAGTCGTCAGGATAAAGCTCTTGTAGATCGTTATTTAATTGATTTTATCCCAGAAGAGATTTACGATATACATGCCCATCCGTACGATGAGAGGCACTTCCCACCGCGGACTCTTCCGTTCCTGGCGGATGAACAACAGCTCGGCGTCAAGGCCCATGTGCAAAAACTGCATTCGTACATGCCTGTAAAAAAAATTCACGGGCTCTATTTTGGCATGCCACATAAAACGGCCGACTTAAACAACATGAACAATTGGGTCGCTGCCGAGGTCGCACAAAATGGGACTTCCTTAAGTAAAGCCCTGAGGGTATGCTCCCCCGCCGATAATCCGGCTGAAATTGCAGAATCATTGCGAAAGGGCACTTTCATTGGTTTGAAAGTTTACCATTGCTATGCTTCGCGACCGGATACGATGAATGCTTCTATTATAGACTATATCCCCGAGTGGATGTGGGAAATCTTACACGAGGTCAAGGGGGTCCTCCTACTCCATATCGTTCGGGACGGTGCGTTGGACGATGTCGATAACCAACGTGAAATCAAACGACTTTGCCGAGCCTATCCGGGTGTACGACTCATTCTAGCCCATGTTGCCCGAAGCTTTAATTATCGAAACGCCCGGAACGGACTGTTTTCTATCGTCGATCTAGATAATGTCGTTGTCGATACATCAGCCGTCACGGAATCAGAAGCCTTTGCTGCTGCATTCAAAACCTTAGGACCTAAGCGTGTTCTTTGGGGTTCTGACTTCCCTGTGAGCGAAATGCGTGGACGTTGTATCAGTACAGGGGAGTTTTTCTATTGGCTTCATCCTGAAGTATTACGCCCTGATTACCAACCCCCTACGACCAGTCAAATGACATTAGTGGGTATTGAATCATTGCTCACCCTGAAAGAAGCATGTACCGATTCCGGTTTAACAACGGCCGATATCCACGACATTTTCCTTCATAATGCCCTGCGTTTTTTGAAGCCTCATTTACCCGAGCTAGCTATCCCTGCAACAACGAACGGTCCTGAGCTCTGGAAAAAAGCTCGAGAAAAAATTTCCGGTGGAACCGGTTTATTATCCAAACGAGCCGAAATGTACGATACACAAGAATGGCCCGCTTATTTTGAACGAGCTTCCGGCTGCGAAGTCTGGGACCTATCTGGCAAGCGTTATATCGATTTTGCGGGAGGTATTGGTGCGGTCATGTTAGGCTATGCCGACCCGGATGTCAATGCTGCGGTCCATAGAAGATTGATGCAGGGAAGCTACTGTTCCCTGGTTAACCCTCAAGAAGTGAAACTAGCTGAAAAGCTTTTGGAATTGCATCCCTGGGCAGGGAAAGTCAAATATGCTCGCGGTGGTGGTGAGGCAATGACGATGGCTGTACGAATTGCCCGAGCGGCAACCGGACGAAGTGGTATAGCTTTTTGTGGTTATCACGGTTGGCACGATTGGTACCTAGCGGCCAATTTGGAAAAAAAGAGTGCTCTAGATGGACACTTACTCCCTGGCCTTCCACCGAAAGGTGTACCCAGCGAACTGAAAGGTACGGCTGTCCCCTTTTTCTACAACGACCTTACCTCCTTTGAGGTAGCCCTTGAACAACTGGGAGGAAATCTCGCTGCGGTGGTAATGGAACCGATGCGTTCTCAACACCCTCATTCCGGATTTCTGGAAACGATCACCGAACGATGTCGGGAAAAAGGGGCTGTTCTAGTAATCGATGAAATTACCGCAGGGTTTCGCTACGGATATCCAGGCGCTTCGAAGATGCTAGGCATCGAACCCGACCTGGCCGTGTATGCCAAAGCAATTAGCAATGGAATACCTTTTGCCGCCATCATTGGGCGTGATTCAATTATGACAGAGAGCGAAGAAAGCTTTATTTCTTCCAGCTATTGGACCGACGGACTTGGACCAGCTGCAGCTTTGGCCACCCTTGAAAAAATGGAGAATTTAAATGTTTTCAAGGTAGTATGGGATAAAGGAGAAGATTTCGTAAATCGATTAAAACAGCTAGCCCAAAACTTCCCAGCGTGCAAAATTGCAATTGGGGGAATGCCTTCGTCACCCACCTTAACTTTCCAACTAGGAAGCTCCTCCCCTATTGCCAAAAAATTTTACATTCGTAAAATGAGTGAAAGAGGGTTTCTCACATCCTCCGTTTTTTATTTAATGTTAGCCCACCAACCCGAACACATAGACTCCTTTTTTGAAGCTTTGTCTGCCACCTTATCGGAATTAAGTAAGCTTATTCAAACGAATCAATTAGATCAAATGGACGCTAATGATGTACAATCAGGGTTTGCCAGACTAGCGTAGCAGGAGAATATATTTAAACGTTATGAGACGACTAATTCACACCCCCAATCATCATCCTATTGCCGAAAGATCGGCTGACTGAGCCAATTACGAATGGCTTAAATGCATTCTCCTGAAATAATGAGATTCGTCTTTCTATTTCGTTTACGGATGCTGTAAATGCTAACTAGACAAAATTTAGTCGCCTTCTAAACTCAGTAGGCGTCATACTTTTCATTTTTCGGAATTGTTTATTGAAGTTGGTTAAGTTATTGTAGCCACATTCAAAAGCTATTTCCACGACTTTGCGGTCTGTTTCTTCCAGTAGTTTACAAGCATGCCCAATGCGGACAGCCGTTAAGTATTCAATGAATGTCACCCTAAATTGCTCCTTAAAGAAATTACAAAAGGCAGTAACCCCCATATTACTTTGGGCTGCGATTTCGGATAGACTGATATCCTTATCAAAATTATCCAGAATATAACGGGTTACTTTCCTAAATCGGTCAGAAGTTGAATATTGGAAGTTCTGTATGAAGCGAGGACTTGCTAAAAACTCAAATTCCGTAGTCCTTGACATAATGTCGAAAATAATCAGTAGGGACGACAGTCGCTCCAACCCGTTCATATCGGGCATTTTACGTATAATTCGATCGATTTCACTACGGGTTTTTCCCTTAATAACCAACCCACGTTCAGAAAGCAATAATGTTTTCTTAAATCTGGCCATTTCGGGAATGTTCATAAATTGATTTCCTAGGAAATCTTCGGTAAAATGGAGTACCAACGCATCAGCCTTGTGAGGTGCTTTACGTTGCAGGTAAATTGGGTCATTTACCCAAACATGAGGTAACATTGAGCCCATAAAAACCAAATCCCCTTCATCAAAATAACTGATATGATCACCGACCATTCTACGCCCCGTGCTTTTGGTTACTAAGACAAATTCAAAATGGGGATGATAATGCCAAGGTGCAGGAAAAAAATCGCCCGTTTCTCTAAAGACTATAAAGGACTTATCGACATCCTGCGGTAGATGAAATTCAATGGCTTTCATTGATGTTTCCGATCTTTCTTCTACTCAAAATAAAGAAAAAACACCTCTTAACCAATTTTTTGAAAGATAGTATCAGGAATACAACATCGAGCACCTGTTCGTTATACAGAACCCTTTATTCATGGCTAAATATTGAACTTTCTTTCGCTTAATCTTCTTTTTCTACAGTAGTTTTTACGCAAATAAAAAACTCCTGAATTATATCCAGGAGTCTCTTAAAAAAGTTTATATCCTTCGCTTACTTCGCGCTATCTCCCTCTGTAGCAGGAGCTTCTGATGCGTTTGGAAGTGCCGGGATCAAACCACCACCTGGCATCGGTGCTGATTGAGCTCTTTCGATATTCACACTATTAATTCGGCTCGAAGATGTATCACCACTTTTGAGCATGACATAGGAAGCCATTGACAGGATGACAATTGCACCGGCAAACCCCCAGGTGATCTGCTCCAACAAATCGGTCGTTTTTTTCACTCCAAACATCTGAGATGTGTTGCCTCCACCAAATTCACTGGATAATCCCCCCCCTTTCGAGTTTTGAACCAATACGATTAAAATCAACAAAACGGCTAAAATGATAGCTAGGACACTAATGGCTATATACATGATTTAAATTTTTACCGAATAACTAAACTGTTTACGAAAGGTTGTAACCTATAATTCTAAACAGTTCTAACTTAACATTTCAATTTTTTTGGCAAAGTAATCCTTTTTTTCCGGCATTTTCAAAATTAGTTTTTCATAAATTCCTATTGCCTTCTCTTTTTTTCCTTGCTTCGCCAATATTTCAGCAAATGATTCCGTTGCCAAGTCCTCAATAGAAATTTCACTCCGTGAACTAAAATCCTCTATTTCATCGGTTGCCGATAATTCCGGGGGGCGACTTCGTATGGTCGGGTCGGTTTTTATAAAGCGTTGAATAATTTCCTGGACAGGTGTTGGGGCATGGGTTCCGTCCTCTTCCGGTAGCGTACCTAAAGAATTTTCTAAGGTAAATTCGACCAAGGTCGTAGGTTCGTAGGGTATAAACGAATCGGCCTCGGGCGTACTTTCCGGAGCCTTATCTTCCATGATCGGCCCTTCTATTTTGGTTTGTGGTGTTCGTGTCAACCGATTCAACAAGTCTACCGACCATTCCATGTCATTCTCCACCAACATTTGAAGCGCTCTGCGGTTGTAGGCATAAATGGATGCTTTGGGTATATAACGATGTAAGTCATTAGGCTCACCTATCGAAACGGCTTTTGCCAGCAACACATGGGCAAGCTGAAAATAGGGATATTGTTCCTTCCATTGAATCAGCTTGTCGATGTCCGACTTTTGGAGCAATTCCGGTTGTGTTACCCAATAGGAAAACATCTCTTTATCTGCCATTCGAATTTCAGGTTAATGTTCGGCGACTTACCAGTCGGCGGCCGATTTATTAAATATATTTTGGACTAGTTGGTCGAGTATCTTCGGGAGAATTCGGGCTTCATTGGCATCCAAGGTCTCACCTTGCGGAAAGTCTTCGTAAAAGGTAAATGACTGATCAAAATTCTTCGTTTCGTCATGGTTATTCGTAAACCTCACCTGAACCGTTACGTTTAACCGGTTAAAACCGGCTTGATCGTTGGCGGTGGGAGCTACAGGCGTTACATCATACCCGGTGAAAGTCCCCTCTAAAATCAGATCACCCCCACTAGGCAGCTGGGTCAAATTCGTATTTCGTTGAAAATATTCTTTCAACTTTTCCGAAAAGTCCAGCGGAAGGCTAGCTGGTCCCCCTGCCGTGCTCATCGTAAAATTCAATACGGTAAAGGTCTTGATATCGGGTGATAGGTTGGTTCCGGTAAAAGAATAGATTCCACAGCCTTGAAAAACCATTGCCAACAGAAACCCAAAACTTATGCCAATTCGAATTTTTTGCCTTTTAAAATTTAACATCGACAGCTTAACTGTTTATTTCCGATCGAAAAACAACGAGGTTTAGGGGAATATTTAAGGTTAATAATAATCGTTTCTAATTAAGTTAAACTGATTAAAATCGGCAAATACCCCTGGGAAATCTTAACTCTCTATTCCATATTCCTTAATTTTCCGATACAGAGTGCGTTCGGAAATCCCCAGTGCT
>JBAYRB010000014.1:0-13254 GCA_041676905.1 Spirosomataceae bacterium | reverse complement strand
CCACATACCCCACTCTCATGCTTACCCAATCGTCGTCGCCGTAGGATTTGAACAAATGTTTCTTGCCAAAATAGTTGCGCTCGCTGTCCGACTCATAATAATCAACGTTGAGGGTTGGGCCGGCGAAGATTTCTACCCGTTTACCTAAGCTGAAGGAAGGCATGATACGCAACACACCCTTGTGGAAACCCCGCCATTTGTCGGTTTCTATGTAGGAAATGTTCGCCAATTCGGTACGGACGACAAACTGATTCGCAATTGGAAGACGAGTACCCAAACCGGCTTCCACGGCAATAACATCCTTCTCCTTGTTGCCGAAATGATAACCAGCTCCCAATATACCATACAAAATCCGACCGCCTGAACGGAAGCTCAACAAGGCTGTTTGGTTTTCATCCATCGTTACACCCAACGATTTTACCCCGTTTTTAACAATATTAACCACCCCGATCGGATAGTCCGACTCCTCGGCAATATTGATAAAGCCCGAAACCTGTACGCCCTTTACTTTACGGGCTATGTTGATAAATCCACCGATCTGGCTGTTCACCTCCTCTGCTTTATTGAAAAATCCAGCAATCTGAACCGCTTCGGGCGAATAAGCAGCAATATTCCCAAAGCCACCAACTTGCACCCCTTTAAGTTCTTGAGTCAGGTTTAAAAATCCGGCGACCTGAGCACCGTTCGTTTTTTTACCGGCTACGTTCAGAAACCCACTGATTTGGGCACCGTCGACATTTTCTCGAGCTATCGACGCCAAACCGGCTAGGGCAGTGCCGGCGTCATTTTTAGATACCCCTGCAAGGGCATGCAGCGAAAATTTATTCGTATACTCACCCGCCTTTACACCATTACTACTGACGGGATAGGTAAAACCAATATGGAAATTTCGAAGTGTGTCTTCCTGCGCTGATAAGTTCGATGCAACAAATAGGAACATTGCCAGGATGGAAAAGAAAGGTGAATTTTTCATGATAGGTGATAATTGGTTTTGATAACTACTTTTTCGGACCCGTGTCAGAACCTCGCTGAGAAAGGCCGTTTGTAGAATCGACAACTCACCTTGCCTTCACCCTAATTTTTTTCGGAATTTTTTTACTCGACCTTTAAAGTTTTGTAATACAAGCTGACCCCCCCTTGCCAACCCAGATGCATTGCCTTTTCATCGTAAAGCCAAGTGAGCGCCGGACCGCCAAAAAAGGCAAACTTAGGAGTGATAAAATAGTTGAACGGTATTTGGAATCGAGTGCTGGACGAGTTGTCATTTAATTCACCCTGGAACCGTGTTTGTTGCATTGCTTCCAATTGGATCGTCATTTTTTTTCCCAACGGCCAGGTTGTACCCATTCCCCAGGAAACCAATATTCTTTCCGGTTCGGTAAATTGTCCCATGCCGCCTGAGACTATCACATAAAGCTTATGTGTGCCTGTTTTCCAAGCAATTTGAGCGGGTGTAAGCTCATTCGTGCTTAAAGAAACCAGCGACTGTCCGTATTTGACCAAATTAATTAGCCCGAAACTGAAGCCTTCCGAGGTGACCGTCCGGTTGATAATTCCGATTTGGACACCATTCAGGTGGTTTGCTGAATTAAAAAGGGCAATCTGAACTCCCTTTGTCGTTTCTTTAGAAATATTGAATACCCCAGCGAGTTGCGCCCCCGAAAAGCCACGCTGGGCTTTGTTGCCTATACCTGCCAATTGAGCACCGCGCAGGTAGCCTTTACCCACATTGGTCATTCCTGAAACTTGCACGCCGCTGACCTCTCGCTGTACCGAATTGTGTATACCCGCTACTTGCACGCCTTTGACGCTTCCCGACACCATGTTGAAAATCCCAGCTAACTGCACATATTGAACGTCATGTTTCGAAATGTTGAATACCCCCGCCATTTCCAGACCATTGGTGCCTGCCGTATATCCTCCTATGAGATTGATCGAAACCTTGTTCACGATTTGAGAGGCCATGCGTCCGTGGGTACCCAGTCCGGGGGTCAAGGAGAGTTGGTAAGGAAGATTTACAAAAAATTGGCCGAGGTTTTGGCTCGTCATGCGTAGCCGGGAAGAAACTAATAAACGCAAAAGAAAATTGCGGGTTCCACCCTTATTACCCACCACCAATTCGTCGAGTATAATGGTCTTTGGATATAGGACATAAGTGCCATCAGATGCGGTTCCATGGTTTAGGACAAAGGTGCTATCCTGATATCCCAGCTTACTGAGGGTGACTCGTTGGGGTAGTTTAGTCTCTTTTACCCGTAGACGAAAACCGCCTTCATCGTTCGATAAGGCAGAAACCTGCAGGTCTTGCGTATATATTGAAGCGAAATCAAGGGGTCGACGGGTTTCACCGTCAATAATTTTTCCATTAATGATAAAAAATTTTTCAGCCGGTTTATGACTGGGGAGTAAAATGATGTAGTTGGCTGATTCACGGTAGGTTACCTTCCCTGCGAAAAGCTGGTCAAGAACGGTGCGAACAGGTTTCCTTTCCACAGAAATACTGACCAGGCTGTCGTTTCTGATCACATTCGAAGCGTAAGAAAAATAGAAATTTCCCTGGGTACTAAGCTGGTGGAGTACCTGGACGACGGGCTGTCTTTCTACCTTGAGAGTGACCGGATTGTCGAGAATGGATTGCGCCGATAACCTGTTAGCCCCTCCGGTCAGGAGACCGGTAAGGAGTAAGAATAACTTTGACAGGGAAATCGGATTTTTCATCCCCGAAAGTTAGTTCTATTTCAAATAGAGCGTATCGTTTCGCGTATAAAAGTCGATTTCGAGCGTTTGGCTAATAAGGCGCAGATGTCCTTCGAGCGGATCGCTCAAATCGAAAGCTGTATTCATTTTTTTGGCGCCGATGGCTTCATTGGTCAGAATGATAGTTCGATTGTAAACTTCTGAAAATTTTCGGACGATATCATTCAGGGGCGTATCCCGACAAACTAGCGTGCCTGTGAAATAGTAATTATACAAGATGTCGTCTTTTTTCTTCTTGATCAGCGGTGCCATATCAGAAGGTATGATCGCCACTTCGTCGGGGCCTACTTTCATTTTCTGAACCGTATTTTCTACTTCTACCAGCCCTGTTTCAACAATCACTTCGGTAGTCTTTTCCGTATTTTTTACGTTGAACGAAGTGCCCAAAACGGTGATCGTACCATGGCTAACCTGAATGACAAAAGGCTTTTCTGGATTTTTAGCTACCTCAAAAAAGGCTTCACCCTTTAGTTCTACTTCTCGTCGGGGCTTGCCCCTAAATTCGGCGGTGTAGGTTAGGTGCGAATGCTTGTTAAGGTGGACGATGGACCCATCAGAAAGCGTATCTGTTAGCGGTTGGTCCAAACTGGCCAAGGTTAGGAATTCCGTGGCCGTAGGGCGGTTAAGCCAATATGCCAAAGCTACACCCAGAACAACGAGGACGGCAGCCGCTATTCGTATCCATGAGCGGGATAGACTAGCAGGATGGGTAATTACTTTGGGTGTTTCAACGCTACGTTTAAAGCGCGCCCAGGCCTGATCTTCATCTATTTTGCGCTGATGCATCAAGCGACGACTTTCTTGCCAAATTGTTTGAAATTGGACATAGTACCGCCGGTTCGCATCGTCCTGTTCCAGCCAATCCGCAACCAATTTGCTTTCCATTTCGGTAGCTTCACCAAGCATTACTTTGACGAGAAGGTCATCTATTTTATCGGACTCACGCATGTCTTCAACAGGTTAACAATATTAGTAAGATTGATGTAGGTAAGAAATCGGCTAGTTTAATTCGGAGTAGCCGGAGAGCCTTGCCCATTTGGTTTTCTATCGTCTTGACAGGTAGCCCGAGGCGGTCCGCAATTTCCTGGTACCGAAGTTCCTCGAAACGACTCATTTGGAAAATGGTACGGCACTTTTCAGGCAGCTCGTTGAGTGCCTTTTCAAGATGTTTTTCCAGCTCACCCAATTCTAAGTGGCTACTGGTATTGTTTACACTGCGATCCTGTTCCATGGCATAGGATTGATACGCATCCCGAACTTTCAAATGTTTTAGATAATTAAGGCAGTCGTTATAGACCGAACGGTAGAGATAACCCGATACCGATTCCCGGATCTCTATCTGTTCCTCCTTCTCCCAAAGTTTATAAAATATGTTCTGGACAATTTCTTCAGCCGCCATATCATCCTTCACCAAGGTAAAAGCATACGAATGCATTCCTCGGAAATGCTTCTTAAAAAGTTGCTCGAATGCTGCTTCGTTATCGCGATTGATTTGGTAGGAATTTATTTCCATTCAGTGCTTTTTTATCGGCTTCTTTTACGTACGACAACCGAGGGCAAGTTTACACTAATTTTTTGGGGTGTTTTTTTTGTTAGGTATAAAACCATTGTTGGTGAGGCTATAAGTTTATGTTTTGATATCCAAACTCATCAATAAAAAGAACGCGAAAAAAATCCCCTACTCAACCGTAGCACTCAGCTAATAGCCCTGAAAATTCATTGATTTTACTTTGACGTATACATGCAAAGTTCATCGCATGGAGCTGATCTGCCTCTTTTCGAAAAAAGGCTATATGGCCAATTACAACATATTTCGAAAAAAACCTGTAAGAAAGAATAATAGTAAATAAAAAATATTAATTACATTGCCTTATTAACTTAATTAACTAAAAAAGAAAGTTTTAAATTGGTTGAAAATTTAATTGCCTATGATGTAAAACTACCCTTCAAACCCCGTTTTCTAGTATCGTTTAAGGTACTCATCGACCTAAACTGCGTGCCTGCGTGCAGGTAAAATTGATTGTAGCTTTAATTTTATCATCCTTCAACTAACATTAACATTATGGAAAAAAAGCACGAAGTGAGACATCCCTTCAGGATGTGCTTTACTTTACTACAACTCGTACTGTCCAGTATTTTGATTTTAGCCCCATTATTCGCAGATGCCCACAAAGCGGTACCTCTTAATTTGAAACTCAACCCACTGGAAAATCTCCGAATTGTAACGGGAACCGTCGTGGACACGAACGGTGAAGCCATACCTGGGGTGGCGGTGGTAATTCAAGGCGGGCGCGTAGGCACTGTCACCGATGTGGATGGAAAATATTCAATTAACGTACCCGACGATCAAACGGTACTCGTGTTTTCGTCCATTGGTTATGTACAGAGAGAAATTGTCGTAGGAACTGAATCCGTAATCAATGTCACCTTGGAAGCGGCAACCTCATCGCTAGATGAAGTAGTGGTCACCGCTTTGGGTGTGAAAAGGGACCGGAAGGCCTTGACCTATGCCACCCAACAAATAGGATCTCAGGAACTGACCGTAGCAGCCAATACTAATTTTATGGATGCATTAAACGGAAAGGCAGCCGGGATTGATATTAAAGTGAGTGGATCGGGTGCGGGTGGTTCTACCAAAGCTGTTTTACGGGGAAATAAGTCCCTACAAGGCCTTAGCGAAGCGCTTTACGTAATTGACGGTATCCCTTTGGTGAATAACAAAGGTCCTCAGCCCGGCTCTTACGGTGGAACCGATGGCGGGGACGGTCTTTCGTCTATCAACCCGGCCGATATTGAAAGCATTAGTATCTTGCGCGGGGCAAACGCGGCCATCCTTTACGGAAGTCAGGGGGCTAACGGGGTGATCCTGATAACGACCAAAAAAGGAAAGGAAGGTCGTACCTCAGTGGAGTTGAACTCCAGCACCGTTCTGGAGCAGGTATCTGGGTTGCCTGATTTTCAATACCGTTATGGAACGGTGGGTGGCGATTATAGTTGGACACCCCCCGGGATGGAAATTGTGAAATCGGACAATTACCAAAAAGATTATATCGAAGATTTCTTTCGAACTGGGGTAACGGCCACCAATTCGGTCGCCATTTCCGGAGGTAATAACAAGACAACAGCCTATTTTTCCTATGCCAATATTTCGGCTAAGGGCGTTGTTCCGACCAACACCTATCACAAAAACAACTTTTCCTTTAATCAAAGTACCAAACTATGGAGTGATAAGGTGACGGTGAGTTCCAATGTGATATTCTCGGTGGAAAAGTCCCATAACAGACCTGGGGCGGGTTACTATAACAATCCACTAACCGGACTTTTTCTCTTTGCTAGGGATCGCGACTTCAATGCCTATAAGAACAACTACGCAATTTTGGATGAAGCCCGAAATATGGAGCGTATGAATTGGTATTCTACTGAAGAAAAGCAAAATAACCCCTATTGGGAGCTGAATAAAAACTCGAAAGATGCGTCTTCCAAACGGGCTATTGCCAATATGAAAGTAGGATGGGATATTCTCGATAATCTACGCTTTGAAGTAAGGGGAAATATCGATTACAACATCGTCGAGCGGGATTTTCGCTATGCTGCGGGCGGAAACTCGGTGAGTGTGAGTCCGAACGGAACCTGGAACTATGTCAAGTACAACGATCAATCCATCTATACCGATGGTATTCTTACCTACAACGAAACCTGGGGAGATATCAGCTTGAATGCCTTAGCGGGTGCGGCCTATCAGAAAAACATATTTAACGATGGGATGAGCGTTGCCAATGGAACCGTAGCCCTACAATACCCGAACTTCTTCACGTTCGCCAACATGCCCTATAACGTCATGTTCCACAAAACGATTAATAGGACGATCAAACAAGGGGTTTTTGGTAACGTATCGCTAGGGTTTAGAGACTTCCTCTTTTTAGATGTAGCTGCTCGCAATGACTGGGCATCGACGTTAGCACTCACTGGTAACCAATCCTATTTATATCCTTCTTTTGGAGGATCGGCAGTTATCAGTCAGATGTTGACCTTGCCTAAAGCCATTTCTTTCTTAAAAGTGCGGGCTTCTTTCTCTCAAACAGCTAATGAAGTACCGTTTAACGTAGTCAACCCACAGCACAGCATTGGAGGAGCTGGTGGGCCCGCCGGAATTGGGGGTATCAATCGAAATACGCAGGTGCCCTTTACCAATTTGAAGCCCGAGAAAATCGTGACCAACGAATACGGTCTCGATGCTCGTTTCTTCAACAACCGTGCTGGATTCGATTTTACCATTTACAAAGGAGTTAGTACCAATCAGTTTCTATCGCTTGCAGCTCCCTCGGGTTCGGGTTATACCACCTATTTCGTAAATGCAGGTCGGATCGAAAATTCAGGTTTTGAACTTACGGTCGATGGCGAAATTGTTCGTACCGGAAAGCTACGGTGGAATTCTACCTTGAATCTTTCACGGAACCGAAACAAAATTGTCGAATTGATTGCGTCTAATCCCAACTATCAAGTCGGTGGGGACGACGAGGGTTTTGCCTCCATCATCAAAGCGGGCGGCTCATTCCAGGACATTTATATCTACAAATTCGCCCGCGACGATTCGGGTAGAATCATCCTCGATGCCAATGGGGTGCCCACAAAAGCTGCAGTTCAAGAAAAAGTGGGAAATGCGAATCCTGACTTGCTAGCGGGGTGGAACAACAGTCTAACCTTCGGCAATTTCTTCGCAAGCGTGCTCATCAATGCGAAATTTGGTGGGGTTGCCTTTTCCAAAACGGAAGCTTTCCTCGATTCGTACGGAGTTAGTGAGCGTACTGCTCAAGCTCGGGATAAGGGAACCATTGAAATTAATGCGGTTAAAGAAGGCTCGCCAGTTACTACCATCGATCCCTATACCTATTATTCGGCAATAGGGGACCGAAATAAGATCATGGAGCCTTATGTTTTCTCAAGGACTAATGTCAGATTAGGACAATTCGTAGTAGGGTATAATCTGGGTGGAAGCGGTGATAACCCTATCCTAAAGAATGCCTCCATTTCGTTTGTCGCTCGCAACCTTTTCTTCTTCTTCAAAGAGGCACCTTTCGATCCTGAACAGGCGATGAGCACCGCTAACAACATGCAGTCGAACGACGTGTTCAGCTTACCGTCGACCAGGTCTTATGGGTTGAATTTAAGGGTTAATTTCTAAAGCATTAAAAAAATCTAGATATGAGATCACTATTTTTCGCACTTGCAGCACTGCTTGTTTTTGGGGGCTGTACAGATAATTTCGAAGAATTTAATCAGAATCCGAACCAGATATCCGATGAGTTGCTGAAACAAGACTTTAACCTGGTGGGTTCTCCGTTCTCCAACATGATTTTCAATATCAATGGACATCAGATCGAAGAGGATTTGTGCGCAGATAACTGGATGGGTTATATGGGAACACCGACTGACTTTACGGGAAATGTAAACAATACAACCTATTATATTCGTTGGAACTCCTATTGGGGGCGGATCTACGGTAGTATCATGTCGCCGGCAAAACAGGTTATCCAACTAGCCCAGGAGAATAATCTTCCCTTGTTCGCCACCTGGGCTAAGCTTATCCGTATTTTAGGAATGTCGAAACTGACTGCCTTTCATGGGCCGGTAATTTATTCCCAATACGGGATTGAAGCCAATTCGATTCCCTACGACAAAGAGTCGGATTTGTACGATTTGTTTTTCAAGCAATTGGATAGTATTCAAACCGACTTTAATGCCAATCGCGATTATCTCGGTTTCCGGAAATTCGATCCAACCCAGTACAATGGAAGCATTCCTCAATGGCAAAAATTGGTAAATTCGCTTCGGTTGAGACTAGCCATGCGCCTGACCAAAGTTGCGCCCGACGTGGCAAAGCGTGAAGGTGAAAAAGCCCTCAACGATCCCGCCGGACTGATTACTACCAACGCCGATAATTTTATCAACTCCTTAAACGGAAATAAAATGCCGGTGGCGCAAATTTGTTACGAATGGGACGATACGCGCATGGGAGCTGTGATAGAATCCTTCATGGTTGGGTATAAAGACGGTCGAATTTCTAAATATTTCGCACCTGTCGCTCCAGCAAATGCTAGTTTGTATGCCGACCATCCCGATGTTCCCTATAAAGGCATCCGTAACGGAGCATTTATTCGTGCAAAAGCAGATCGTGTACCCTATTCTAAGGTTAGTGAGGATTTTCAAACGGTTCAAACCCGGAGGAATTTTACGGCTGCCGAGGTGGCTTTTTTGAAAGCGGAAGCCGCACTTAGAGGATGGGCAGGAGCAGGCGATGCCCGAACCAACTATGAGGAAGGCATTAAGTTGTCTTTCGCAGACTGGGGAGCCGGTGGAGTCGATGCCTACATTGCCGATGCCACCAGCAAACCGATCAGCTATGTTGATCCCATGGATTCCCGAAATGATTTTACCGTCGTTTCGACGAACACCATCGCCTGGGATGAGTCTGCTTCCAATGAGGTGAAATTGGAAAAAATTATCACTCAAAAATACCTCAACAATTTTACCAATACCATGGAAGCTTGGGTAGATTTTAGAAGGACTGGCTACCCCAAAATTCCCAGCGTGGCGAAAAACGATAGTAATGACGACTGGGGAGTAATACCCATCGGTGATTTTATCAAGCGTATGCCATTCATAAATGGCGAAAGGACAGGTAACACCGATGCGGTGAATGCAGCTGTTTCAACAATGGGCCCCGGGGCCAAAGATGATATTGCAACCCGACTCTGGTGGGATACTGGAAACCCATCCAATTTTTAAACTATTTCGGTTTGACCGTTAATTTTAATTAGCGGGTACGTAAAAGTATCCCGCTAATTTTTTTTATCTATGTTGCATTCATAATTTTTCGAATACAGAATTCTTACGCTGACGGGAGGGCCGCTTTGCTCGGCCATATGTCTCTAGTAGCAATCCACCTTTATAGAAAACATATCCGGCTAAGGCTAATAGAATATGGCTAATGTCGATGTAATTCAACCAGGTATGAAGGGATAATTGATGGGTGAACACGACCGACGCAATTGAAGTGACCCCTACGCCCATAAGCATAATGAGACTCCCTTTATCTCGGGTTCGGTAATACGTATAACCGTGAAAACCTGCGACATTGACTAACAAACCGTAGGCATTGTGATATTCCACCCATTTAAAATCCATCGTAATCACATTAATCACCAAAATCGCTACCATTTCAATGACGTTGAGGACGAGAAAGAATTTTCCTATCCCTGGCCGAATCAGGGGTTGCGCGTGAGATATTGCCGATCTTTCCACTAATGCGACCGAAACGATACCCAAAATCCACCCAGGCAGTTTCCACGAAAAGGTGAATGCATAGAGGAACCCATGTCCTATGATGCCCCCCCAGGCGGTAGCAGCAGCCACCATCAAAAAATACCTTCGCAGATGGATCTGCGACCAGGTATTCAAATGCCTCATTTTGGCCCAGGCATAGATCGCTACGACCGTTATGAGTAAGTCGGTGATCACAGCGACCGGCTCGTCAATTCGTATGCCAAAAGGATAAATGGAAGGTTGTGGTTCTACAGCCATAAAAGTCGTGTATGTTGAGAAAACTTCCCTTTAAGTTACGACCTATATAACTCGTAAGTGAAATATTTTAGCATGTAGAGAATGAAAAAAACAGGATTTTTGTTCCCCTGCCTACAACGACTTTACGGGAATTCTGCCTGGTTTCCGAGTGCACGGGGTCTCATTTCTCGTTAAAATCCGCTTCTATTTTAGGAATATCGGGTTTTGAGGTCACCGCTGGGAAAAGCGTCTTAAAGGGGATGAAAATTATCGGACGGCTTGCACATAATAGGCATACCGCTTCTTCATTTTTTTTAACTGCCTTTGAAAATTCCGGCGCAATGCTAAGTTCTGTTTTTCGTAGGGATCATCGGCCAAATGGAATAATTGGTCGTAATCGTGTTCAGGATAGGTGATGTATTTCCAGTCTAGACTAACCACACCTTCTGTTTTAGGCAGTCGGGGAGACCCTAAAAAGGTGTGTTCGTAATAGAAATCTTTCCGCCAGGATTTTGGTTTTGAGCCGTAGATCAGGGGAATCAGACTGACGCCCTGCATAAAGTTTGGAATGGATATTCCAGCGTAGTTTAGTAGGGTAGGTGCGATGTCAATATTCAGTACTATTTCATTGAGGGTTTGACCCGCTGAGGTATGTGCTCGGGGGTCGTAGATGAGGAGCGGTATGCGTATGGATTCTTCAAATCCAAACCATTTTCCCTGTAATCCGTGTTCTCCCAAGGAAAAGCCGTTGTCACCCATGTAAATCACGATGGTGTTGTCTTCGATGCCCATCGTTTTGAGCAAGGTCCTTATTTTACCCACAGCTTCATCCACACCCGTAACGAGTCGATAGTAATTTTTCACCGTCTCTTGATGAAGTTCTGGAGTAGAAAATAAGGGTTCCCACCTTACCCTTCCAATATTTTCTTCAGATTTGAAAAACTCCGGATGTGTTTCCCAGTATTCTGCACCGTAAGTTTCGGGCAAGGGAATAAGTGCATTTTTATAGTGTGAAGCAAATCGTTCTTGTACTGGGTAGGTCGGCGGATTGCCATCTAACTCATGGGGTGCTTTAAAACTAACTGAGAGGCAAAAAGGTCCTTTAGCGGCAAACGTACGGATGAAATCCAGGGCACTATGGGTGACGGTGTCGGTATCATGGATTTGGGAGCCATCTGGCCGTGTATACCAGTAGGGTGGTTGTCCTCGGTTGACACATTTCCAGTAATCGAATTCTTTCTCTGGGGGGGCATTTCCGACACCGTATTTACCAACAAATCCAATTTTATATCCGGCTTTTTTCAACAGCATGGGGTAAGTGTTAGCCAAGGCTTCTGGGGAAAAGTTCTTGGCAAAGTCGTCGATTCTGTGCCTGGACTGATATTGCCCGCTTAGTATGCTCGCCCGGCTTACACTGCAGATAGAGGTTGTAACGTAAGCATTTTTAAAATGAAGGCCGTCTCGTGCCATGCGGTCCAAATTCGGTGTTTGAATGATCGGATTTCCGGCTACGCCGAGGGCGTCGTGCCGGTGGTCATCGGCCAGCAAAAAAATGATATTTGGCGGAGTAGCGGCCTGGGCAAAGCCAGGATGGGTGCCGAGAATCCAAAGGTAAAGCCCTATTATCGTCGTCCAATATCCTTTCATTTCAGGGGCGTGTTTTCCTCAAAACATCCTATGAGAGGAGCATATTTTGGTTTACACATCAGGTAAGAACAGACACTCCTCACGGTTGGGATCGATGTATCGAATCAATAAGACCGAGTGGTCGTCGGAATACAGCATACTCAGTACTCTAGATGGACTTATACCTACGAATAAAAAGTACTCTATATGGGGATTTTACTTTTCTAGAATCGAAGGCACTATCTCCAGAGGCAATGTCATCTACCTTTTTCGTTTGAAAGTGGTCTCATGGTCATAGCTTGCATTCTATTTTTTACATCTAATTTCGTGTACAGATTACCCACGTGGTACTTTGTCGTGCTCAGCGAAATACACAATTTGTCGGCAATTTCACGATTACTCATCCCCTGCCAAATGCATTCCAAAACCTCCACCTCACGTTCGGTCAATTGATGATTTTCAATCAATGCAACAACCGATTTTGTAGAAGGAAGAGGGTCTGTTTCGGTACTTTTTAGCCTGAATGCCTCTCCTTTAGTAGTATTTAGCCCTTTTAAGTATTGCTCTAACTCCCTACGGTAGCGTCTGTTTTCTTCTTGTAAGCTTCGGATTCTAAAGACAATTGCAAAGCTAATCGCAATGGTTTCCAAGGCACTTGTAGCTCGAAAAATATTTAAATCGAACCAGGCAAATCGTACCGGGTCGAAATAACTATGCAGAACATACATGAACCCGGCCAGAATTACCAAGGAGAAAGAGAAAACCAGAAAACGTGCGTAAACATCGCGCTTAAATTGTTTCAATGCACACCCAAATGCTAGCAGTGCTAGGGCAAAACAGATCATTTGTTGAAGGTGATACCAGATAGAAGCCCAAGTCAAAATATAGATGATCGGGAGTACCAATAAGGCTAAACTAATCCCCACCAAAGGCAGCTTCCAGCGACTAAGGGTATGCTCCAGGCCGAGGAAATAGACTGTAAAAAGCGGAGCACACAAGGCCGTAATGCCCGTACTCCACAAGATTGAGTAATAAACCCAAGGATTCTGTTCCGACCAAAGCACATAGAGCAGTCCATCTTCGTAGGTAAAGGATACCATGTGAGATAAGGTCAGTAAACAATACAGGGAAAACTTCCGGTCTTTGAAAATTAGATAAAAGATAAGGTTAAAGACCACCGCTAAGACTACAATGCCATAGTACAATCCCATCGCCATCAAATTGGCGGCATCCTGCGATAACAAGGCCGTTTGCCATACATTTTCTTGGATTTCCAGTTTGATAATCCCGGGTAAATTTTGGTGCAGACGT
>JBAYRB010000013.1:0-13336 GCA_041676905.1 Spirosomataceae bacterium | reverse complement strand
GCGAATCGATTACAAAATACAAATGCCGGAAAACACACCCCTCCAATTAAAAAATTCCTTTGGGGATACGGAAATAGCCAAATTTATGGCCCCACTCGTCGTAGAAACACAATACGGAACCTTCAGAGCCAATGATCTCGACAACGGCGACAACACCATCATCGTCCAGTTTGGGAGTGCCCAGATAGGACAAATGAGAAGTGGCAAATTGGAGTCGCGCTACTCTGAAGTAAAGCTCGATAAAGGAAAGGTATTGGAATTGATCAACAAATTTGGCTCTCTCCAAATAGGTGAAGTAGCCTCGCTCAATGCCGATATCGGGTATGCAGGAACAAAAATTGGCACATTGAAAGAAAGTGGCGTGGTAAAACTCAACTTTGCCAATGGCTTTTTCATTAACCAGTCGACGGCTGAAAATATAGACATTCAAGCCTCTTATTCTTCGGTTGTTCTTCCCGCTCAAGCCCCGGCCAAATTCGACGTCTCGGTCACCTATGGAAATTTTCAATATCCTGCCAAAGCACCTGTGACCTTCATTCGACAGCCCGGACCAAGTAGGACTAAACAATATGAAGGACTGATAGGGCACGATGACCCCAGATCGACTATTCGGGTGATTTCGAAATATGGGAATGTGAAGCTGAAGGAATAAGGCCTAACCGCTGTTGAATCTCCTTGACACTCGTCCGGATGGAAAATTCAGGAGAATCTAATATCGGTTCTCCTCCCTACTAAAACGCTAGTTCCGGAATATCGCTGGCCGGTTTACCTTGAATCGTGAATAGCTCCTGAACTAGTTCCTTGACTTTATCGGGATGGGTTTCGGCGAGGTTATCCTGTTGCCCTGGGTCTGCCTCAAGGTTGTAAAGTTGGTAACTAGGAGAATTGCCTAGTTCTATATTGACATTTTTATTGACGGCTTGCCCTTTGTAGGGAGGTATTAATACCCACGGTCCTTTTTTGAAAGCGGTACGCCCTGACGCTTCCAAAACCAGATTTTCTCTCCCATTCGTACTTTTTCCAAGGAAAGTGTCCAACAGGTTTTGACTATCGGAATTTTCGAAATCCACCCCGACGAGCGCTGCCAAGGACGCCATCAAATCAACTTGAGAAACCAATGCATCGGAAACGGAGGGCTCAATTGTCCCTTTCCAATAAGTGACAAAAGGTACGCGAGTTCCTGCTTCGAACAAACTGTATTTTCCTCCTCTCCAAGGACCGGAGGGTTGATGATCACCCAACTTTTCTACAGCATCGTCGAAATACCCATCGTTTACTACCGGACCATTATCACTGGTAAAGACGATCAAGGTGCGTTCAAGCAAGTTGAGTTCTTCCAATGTTTTTAGGAATTCACCTACACACCAGTCGGCTTCGGCGATTACGTCACCCCTTGGACCCATCCCCGTTAATCCTACAAAACGAGGATGTGGGGTACGAGGTACGTGAGGTTGTTGCATGGCATAGTATAAAAAGAAAGGTTGATCCTTGTTGGCTTTGATGAACGCAATACTCTTATCCAAAAAGTGATCGGCCATATCTTCATCCTTCCATAGAGCATTTTTACCTCCTTTCATGAAGCCAATACGTGGGATGCCGTTGACTATACTTTGATTATGCCCATGATGCCACTTCACGCGGAGTAATTCGGGGTGGGTTAAAGCCGTGGGTTCCCCCTCGAAATTAGTTTCGTAATTTACCTCTATTGGGTCGTTGGGATCTAAACCTACCACCGTACCATTTTCAATATAGACTGTTGGCACCCTGTCTTGTGTCGCAGCCATGATGTAAGAATAATCGAAGCCCAGTTCATTAGGACCTGGTGAGATCGGTTGATTCCAATCGACGTTGCCCATCCCCAAACCCAGATGCCATTTACCCACAACGCCCGTCACATAACCTACTTTTTTTAGCATCGACGCTAAGGTGGTTTTAGTGGTGTCGATTAATAAAGGTGCCGTACCGGGTAAAATCTTAGCATCTTTATTTCGCCAGGGATAAGTACCCGTCAAAAGTGCAAACCTACTGGGAGTACAGGTAGCTGAGGTCGCATGGCCTTGCGTGAATTTAACCCCCTCATTTGCCAACCGATCCATATTCGGCGTCTTCAAAGCTGTCGCACCGTAGGCACCCACATCCCCGTAACCGAGATCGTCCAAATTAATGATGACGATATTAGGGGGGGATGTGTAAGACGATGACCCGGACTCCCGACTTTGACAGGAAAAAAGGAGAGGTATAATCCCAATGATTAAACTGAAGAAATATTTCATAGCAACTCGATAAATTTGACAAAGAAATACGAAACTAATCAATCAAGTTAAGATGGCCAGGAACTCCATTTTCATTTCGGTTTATATAATCCGGTATCCCCTTTTTCCCAGGAGGGCATCAGCAGATCTACAATTTCCGGACGTTCCTGCGCTACATTCCGATTCTCATGGGGGTCTTCTAGGTGATCAAACAACTCTACCACGGGTTCTTCATCCCGGAAATAGCGATTCAAGCGGTAGCGGCTTGTTCGCATAGTAATGCCATTATTGAAAAAACTAAAAGCCATGTTTTCTCGATTCACTACCGAATTTGTTGTGATTAACGGCGCCAACGATTGTCCGTCCAATTCCAAATGATCAGCCGACAGACCACACCACTCCAACAGTGACGGGTATAGATCAACCGTACTTACTACCCAGTCTTTTGAAATACGTTTCGGCGATACCCCAGGAATCCGGATCATCAACGGGCTTCGTAAGGCTACTTCGAAAAGTGTATGTTTACCCCATACCCGATGGTCGCCTAAGTGCCATCCGTGATCACCCCATACTACAACAATTGTATTTTCCGCAAGACCCTGTCGTTCCAGCTCGTCCAATACCTTACCAATTTGGGCATCAACATAACTAATGGCCGCATAATAGGCTTGAATCAACTTCCGGGCATAGGCTTCTGAGAGGGGATATTCGAGGGTTGCCTTTTCGTCTCCCAACTTATAACGGTTAAATTCCCCCATTTTTTGGAGGCTTGCCAAACTTACATTTAGGGGCAGATCGGAGACAGGCGATGTAGGTAATTGATCGCGTTCGTACAAATCCCAATACTTTTTTGGAGCATTAAAGGGCAAGTGCGGTTTGAAAAAACCCACCCCCATAAAAAAGGGTTTGTTTAACTTTTTAGCTTCTCTCAGTTTTTGAACGGCTAGATCGGCTGTGAGCCCATCGACATAACCTTTATCGTCTACATCGCCCGATTCGTAGGGTTTGACTTGACCGTTTTCACCCTCTCGATCGGTACCGTTGGCATAGCCAAAGAAGGCATTTTCTGCACTACCCCATTTGCCTGAATCAAATACCAATTCATCCCAACTGTGTGGCAATTCCAGCAGGGTTTCCATGGGAGCAAGCGGATTTTGGATACGGCCGTCGGGAGCATGGCTGATCTTGCCGATCCCTATCGTGTAATAGCCATTCCTACGAAAATGATGGATAAAGCTCTCGGGTAATTCGCCTTCTGGTTGACCGACTGTGAAGTGCTCAAAAGCGGAATTCTGCAGATGTTGTCTGAAACGAGGTAACCTACCCGTCAGCAAACTATACCGAGAAGCTCCACAGGTAGGAACACTGACATAATGACTTTCAAATACACAACCTGTTGATGCAAATTTATCGAGATGAGGTGTCTTGACGTCCGAGTTGCCATAGACGCCAATGTCAGGCCTTAAGTCATCGACAGCAATGAAAAGGACATTGGGTTGATGCTCACCATGCGGACTAATGCAGGAAATACAAAATAAGAGCAGTATCGGTAAAAAATGCTTCAGGAACATCTACGATGGGTATGGCTGACACTTGTCAAAACCCATCAAAGGCACTGATCTACCCGTTTTTAAACCCGCGTCAAACAAAAAAATTACGAAAAAGTAAGTGATAAGGTTTTCATTCACTTCACATCCCAGTGCCCCGACAAAGTATCTCTGCTTGAAAATAAACTTTAAAAACTGTTAGCGATCCCATTGCATTGATATGACCGTAAGAATAAATAGAAGAACCTTCTGTTCGACCGCATTGACCGCATCATTTTTGGCTTGGAATCACGGCTTTTCTCGTCCGAACCTTAAACGGGATTATGAATATCATGCTATCGTAACCCAAGCCCTGAATTTGCCCGTTCCGGAGGGACATAGGGTAGCTTTTGGGATGGAGTATTTCACCCTCGATAAAGGTGAGGGACTGCTCCTACAGCCTCCCAAGCTCTCGAAGAAATTTCAGGGAAGAATACTCCTACGCCTCCAAGTGGCCATCGATACCCGGGCGATGGATGAGGTCGAAGTGCTGTTGGCTAAATCCAATCGAAAAATCGGACATTTATCCATCTGGTATCCGACGGGTTTACAGATTTTTGAAACGCTACTCGACTGTGACGTGAAAACCCTTCAAGAAGAGGGTATTCGGCTTCGGATCGCTAACGGGGATAAACCCATTTACTTTTTATCCACATCTCCTACGAACGGATCGCATTTTTTAGCGGTTCACCGTATAGCTATAAAACCCGATTGGCATCAAATTTTGTGCTCCGAACGTTCCCTTCAACCTTTTTCCTGGCTGGAAGGATGTGTTTTGGACGGATTACATGAATTGTACGTCCGCAAAAACGACGTCTTGGCCTATAGGACCCTCAACACCCATTTGGATCGCTATCTCGTAGATGACGAAAATCTAATCTACGTGGACCTTTGGGCGAGACCTAGCGATAACGTATTTAATAATCTGGAAACCGGAAATAATTTCGCTCAAATTGCACGATATCGTCCAAAACATCCTTCCATCAACTTATTTCTGGAGTTTTGTAAAAAGCGCTTCGACAGCACAGGAAAGTTCCTACCCGATCATCTCACCCAAGAAGGAGTATACACGTTAGCCTATCCTTTGGCTGTACTTGGAAATCAATTAAAGGACCACCAGCTACTGAAAATGTCGTTGACAGAAACCGAGGAGCGGGTGGAACATTTACTAAAAAACGGATCGATCTATCGCATGGGATCACGGACGAAAGGCGTGAATGAATTGGATCGAAACTGGACACGAGGAGTGGTTTGGTTCTTACTCGGACTGGCACGAACCTTGGAACAATTGGTTGAAGGCCCGCTTAAAAAAGAAGTCCGGGTGAGTCGCTTGATAGAAGTTTTCAAAGAAAGTGCTGCGTTGGTTCTACGATATCAACAACCCGATCATAGTTGGAAATCATTTCTGGATTTAAACGAGACCTTTTACGAAACGTCAGGAACGGCTGGACTGGCTGCGGCTATGGCAATAGGTCATCGAATGGGGTGGTTGCCAGAATTTGATCAAAAACGTTTAGCCCTTGTCAACGAGCGTCTTCAAAAAAGTATGACCCCCGACGGGTTTCTCAAACATACAACCCAACACAATGCGGGCAGTTACAAACTCATGCAAATGGGCGAATACCGGGTCATTTCTCAATACACCTTAGGATTTGTCGGTATCATCAATGCCCATATAGATGCAAATCGGAACTAAAATTCTTAAATAATAAAACCATGTTTTTATTGCACCACCATCGAAGATTTACTTTTGGTCTTTTACTTTTCTTACTATGGGGCGTTCTAGGCTTACAATTCAGTCTAGCCCAGCAGGTAGGAGACCGCCTCACCGACTGGCAGGAAGGGTATCTTGACATCCATCATATCAACACGGGTAAAGGAGAAAGTGCTTTTTTCATTTTCCCCGATGGGACCACAGCCTTGGTTGACGCAGGTGATCATGCGCGTCCACCGGGGCCGAGGGAAGTACCAGCAAGACCGGATGATTCACGGATGCCAGGCGAGTGGATAGCCCGTTACATACAACAAGTCATGAAACACGGCCATGGGCCGGCCATTGATTATGCCATTCTAACCCATTTTGATACGGATCATATCGGCGGCATTACCGATCGAAATAAACCTGCACCCAAGGGAGATTACCTCCTTACAGGGATTTCACAAGTAGCCTCTTTTATTCCCATTCGGAAAATAATAGACCGAGCTTGGCCGGATTACAATTGGCCAAAACCGTTGACACAAAAACACATCCTGAATTACCGGAAATTCGTCGATTGGGCTACTAAAAACCAGGGGCTAAAAGTTGAAAAATTCCAGGTCGGTAGAAATGATCAGATAAAGTTACTACATCATCCAGAGCGTTACCCCAATTTTGAAATTCGTAACATTGTCGCCAATGGAGAAATTTGGCGAGGAGAGGGAAGTGGTACTTATCAACATTTCCCACCGCTCGAAACCCTTGGGGGTGACTTACCTTCAGAGAATGCTAGTAGTTTGGGTTTTAAATTGACTTATGGGAAGTTCGATTACTTCACAGCTGGTGATCTAGTGGGGGTGCCTCCTGCCGGAAGTCCAACATGGAAAGACATAGAAACACCGGTGGCACAAGCAGTAGGTCCGGTGGATGTAAGCATAGCCAATCATCATGCTTTCATCGATGCGCAAAATGAAGCCTATATAAAAACGTTGCAACCGAGAGTGACCATTATCCAGTCCTGGGTGGCTGCCCATCCTGCTCATAGTACCTTATCCCGATTACTTTCAACCCAGCTTTACCCCGGGGAGCGTGATATCTTTACTACTAACTTAAAGGACGAGACGAAAGTAGTTATCGGGGGCTCTATTAATCAATTGAAGAGTCAACAAGGCCATATCGTTATCCGCGTAAGTCCAGGTGGAGAAGAGTATCGCATTTTTGTATTGGATGATACTTCAGAAAGTTTTAGGATTCAATCGGTTCATGGTCCGTATAGGAGTCGGTAGGTATTTCAATTGTGATATGTTAATGGTATAGTAAGATGTAGGTAGGATCTGACTTATAATAAAAAAAGGTTTACGGCCATGAAAAACAACTTTCGAATTTCGAACCTACTATTCCTTATCCTACTACTTTTAGGCTCCCTGGAGTCGAATAGTCAAAAACTCAACAAGCCTTTCCCGAAATGGAAACCTGGTTATCTTGATATCCATCATATCAATACAGGTAAGGGGGAATGCGCCTTTTTCCTGTTGCCCGACGGCACTACCCTACTGGTCGATGCCGGTGTACACGGCCGGCCTATGAATGAGAATGCAGCTAAGGCCGTGCCAAACGACAGCCGCCAACCCGGGGAATGGATAGCTCGTTATATTCAACGCGTGTTAAAACCCCTTAAAATCGATAAAATTAATTATGTCGTTCTAACCCATTTCGACACCGACCATATTGGAGCAGTATTACCTGGATTGAAAACCGGCAAGGGCGACTATGTATTGACGGGCATTTCGGAGGTACTCGAACATATTCCCGCTGTAAAAATAATTGATCGGGGGTGGCCTGATTACAACTGGCCTAAACCCCTCACCCAGGAGCATATTCTCAACTACCGAAAATTTGTAACCTGGCAGGTAAATCAAAATAGCGTAAAGGCTGAGAAATTTAAAGTGGGCAGCAAGGATCAAATTTCCCTAGTGAAAGAACCTACCCGTTACCCGAATTTTAAAATCCGGAATATCGTGGCAAACGGCGAAGTTTGGACGGGAGAAGGAGAATCTACTTACCATCATTATCCACCTGTTGAAACACTTACCGATAGGCTTCCCTCTGAAAACGGGAGCAGTCTGGGATTCAAATTGTCGTATGGGATGTTCGATTATTTTACCGGCGGTGACCTGATCGGTGTGATAGGAGAAAATACCCCCGAATGGGTTGATATTGAAACACCTGTTGCCAAAGTCACGGGTCCGGTAGATGTCAATGTTATGAATCATCACGGCTATCGGGATGCTCAAAATGAATTCTTCTTGCGTACCCTCAAACCGCGGGTGCATATCATTCAAGCTTGGGATTCCTGGCATCCCGCCCCGACGACGTTGGAAAGGGTAATATCGAAATCTGTTTACGACGGTCCTCGTGATATTTTCGCGACCAATTTGATCGATACAGCAAAAGCTCGTCTAGGTGAAAATGCCAAAGAAATCATAGCCCAACATGGACATATTGTCGTTCGAGTAGATCCAGGGGGACGCACATATACAATTTATATTCTCGACGATAGCTCAGAAAAACAATTGATCAAAGCTAAATATGGTCCGTATCAGAGCTTCTGACGAGTAATTCACGGTCTACTCAACGGATCGTATTTTCAAGGAGGACCATGGAGGGGCTCGTTTCCAACCATTTCTTACCTAGACCTGTGGTGTCCCCAGCTGGAAGAAAATATACAAAGGAACCCAGGACCAGATCGATATCGCCGTCTCCATCCAAATCGCCGCTGTCCATCACCATCCATCTCCCCTTGGATGCCTGTGAGAAGGTGAAATCATTGAATTTCAAATTGCCCTTGTTTTCCAAATAGACAAAGCTCTCCTCAGGATACCGAATATAATCTGGGAAAAAGGAAATAGCCGCAATATCCAGATCTCCATCCTGGTCAAAATCACGGGCTATCGCTTTGTAAGCCCCATTCAAAGGGTAAAAGAAAGCCTGCTCGAACGCTCCCTTACCATTATTCAGATAAATATAAATACCATGGTACTTTTTAAGAATCGGCGTTTTATCGGCATTGTCACCGGCTACATAAACCAGGTCGTCGTAACCATCACCGTTAAAATCCGCTAATTCGATATACTGTGATCCATGAAGGGGCGAAAAAGTCAGTAATCTTTTTTCCAAAAATTGTCCGCCTCCCTGATTCTCATACAGGAACACGCCTTCGTCGCCCTGTGCCATTAAAACATAAATATCGGGTAAACCGTCACCATTGGCATCTTTAATGATTGAGGTGATAGCCCCAGGTTTTTGGTGGATCAATCGTTGATCGTACCCACCGCGACCATTATTGTGATACCAAGCTAATTTTCCTGTTTCATTACCAAATTCACATACGACCATATCCTCCCGTCCGTCTCCATCTAAATCGCCAAAAGAAGTATGAACAGGCCTTTGGAGGTTGGGTGCTATAACACCGGACACCCGGTAATTACCTTCATTTTTCGATATTCGGAGTAGTGCTCCTTGCGCATGATCCGTTGGGAAAACGCCCCTACCACTGGCAGTTAGGTACATTTCTTGGTCCTTTTGATGGAGTTGAACCGGGGTAACTTGGGTATAGAGTTTAAAATTTTCTTGGAGTGATGGATGGAGGAAAGTCAGGGTATTTCGCGGACCTTTGGCGTCACCAAAAACTACTCCTTGTTGTTTATCCAGAATTTTCACCATCGAGGTCAGTGGGGGACGGTTGTTCACCGACGGCTCTCGGTATTTGAAATGCTTGAGACCAATCCGTATAGGCTGTTCCCTAACATAGGGCAATACTGTATCCGGTGCCTGTTCCAAATAATAGGCGACGAGTTTTTTCCAGTCTTCTATGGCGATGACTGGCGTTTCGGGATAAAGATTAATTTGGCGAATAATAGCCTCACTATTACTTGCGGCATACACGCTGTCGCGGGTAGCAGGATGGGAATAAATACCCATTCGATGCCCCATAGCGGGCAAAACATCCTTTTTCCAGACTGATTTTGGTAAAATTTCGGGTGCTACATAGAGATGACAGCGACTACAATGGGCTTCAGCCAACGCTCTGCCGGATAAATTGGAAATAGCAACGCCTTCAAATTCGACCGACTGGTCGGTTGTTCCACGACTACATGCCGCAAAAACCAATACTAGATAGAAATAGAAAGTGCTTGGAATTATTCGAGTCGGGTCATGCATAGAGCATCGTTTATTTCTTGTGTAAAGGTAGGAAGATTAACCAACAAGTGTTTATTTGTACTGTGACAAAGTGTTTTAATCCTGTTGTGAAAAATGTCCTCGTTTTAGCGTCTAAACCCATCTTAGGTAAACCATATGAAGAAAATCGTTATGATCGGCTGTTTTGATACGAAAGCCGAAGTTTTTCAATATTTATACCAACAACTGACCTCCCTTGGCTCTCCTATATTGAGCATTAACACGGGCTTATTTGGCTCAACAGAACTTTTCCCCGTCAACCTCGAAAATGAAGAACTGGCGGCTTTCGTAAGACAAGATCTCGCAGAACTCACTAAAAAGGGCAATCGCAATGAAGCGGTAAAAGTAATGGCCGAAGCCGCTCGTCAAAAGATTCAACAGTTAGTAGAAATGGGGGAGGTCGGTGGAGTAATCGGCATGGGCGGAGGCGGAGGAACGTATATAGCTTTAAAGGCTATGCAGAATGTTCCTTTTGGGATCCCAAAGCTTTGTATCTCTACCTTGGCAACCAAGGATGTCAGTAACTTGGTAGGTGCTCGAGATATCTTGCTGTTACCCTCGGTTGTCGATGTGGCAGGCCGGAACAGTGTTATCGATACCATAATTACTCAAGCAGCTGCGACGGTTCATCACTTATCGAAGCTGGATTTTACCCGTGAGACTCAGCAAAAAAGAATTGCGATCAGCATGTTTGGGAATACGACCAAATGTGTGGATCGTTGTACAACCTTATTAAGGCAGGAAGGATTTGAAGTTTTTGCCTTTCATGCGAATGGCAGCGGTGGAAAATCCATGGAAGAAATGATACGCGCAGGTTTTTTCGATGCGGTATTGGATGTAACAACCACTGAACTGGCTGATGACCTCTGCGATGGGATTTGCAGTGCCGGACCCGATCGGCTTACGGCCGCTACCGAGCTAGGTATTCCGCAGGTTGTCGTACCTGGGTGCCTAGATATGGTCAATTTTGGAACATTGGAAAGTGTACCCAACCATTTTCAGGAGCGAAACCTTTATCAATGGTCGCCGGATGTAACCCTTCTCCGTACCAATGAGGAAGAAAATCAGGAATTGGGGAAAAGGCTAATGGCTAAATTGAGAGGTGCCGAAAAGCGGGCAGTCGTTGTGTTACCCTTGAAGGGTATTTCTGAAATCGATCGAGAAGGAAGTAGGTTCCATGATGCCTTTGCTAACCAAGTGTTATTCGACACCATTCATTCAGAAGCAGGTTCGATCCTACCTGTGTTGGAACAAAATAAACATATTAACGATCCTGAATTCGCCCATTTCTTGGTAGAAACGCTTTTGAAATGCATGAATAATGGAGCTTAATTTAGGGACTTCAATTCGTTCATTATCTGGCTTATTACCACTATGCTAAACTAATAGGAACCCTACCCCCAAATAAAAAGGACCATCACTTCAAGACTCGATCCCAAATAATCTTGCATTTGATATTCGGATCGACAGAGGTGATAGCCCCCAATAATTCCCTCTAGCGTCTATTTAGAAGGAAATAGTTCCACCAAGAAGTTTGTAAAACTCTTTTAGAATGGCTGGGTGTCCAGGCCAAGCCGGCGAAGTGACCAGATTTCCATCTACTACCGCTTGGTCAGCAGGCACATTTTTCCAGGTACCTCCCGCAAGTTCTATATCCGGGCCAATGGCTACATAGGCGGTCAAGGTCCTACCTTCCAATACCTTTGCGGCTGTCAAAACTTGGATCCCGTGACAGATTGCAGCAACGGGTTTGTTGGCATCAAAGAAATGCTTGGTGATATCGAGCACCTTTTTATTCAATCGTATATACTCAGGCGCCCTACCTCCGCATATGTACAGCCCGTCGTAATCGGCAGGATTAACGGCATCAAAATCAAGCGTAATGGCAAAACGATGTCCGCCCGTTTCTTTGTAAGTTTGGTCACCTACAAAATCATGTACGGCTGTTGGGACCGTATCTCCTTTTTTCCGATCAGGAGCAATGGAATCAACTTCCAGTCCCACAGATAGCATCGCTTGGAAGGGCACCATAGCTTCATAATCTTCTACATAATCTCCTACGAGTAATAAGACTTTTTTAGACATATTCGCAGATTGTTTAATTTTATTAATAATGGTTCGACACCCTTGTATCGACCTTATTCTTTATTCATACAACAGAAATATCACTCAAATTGTTGCTATTCCTTAACGGAAAATCATAATTTTATACCCCCTGCCTAAGCTGCAACCTTTTCCTTAGTCCTATCGCCTAAAACGAGTGCTCCATGAATTTATGTGTATCTCCCTTATTGAAGATGATTAGTGGCCTCATGTTTTTGTTACTAATTCTGTTGATCAGTTGCAATCCGTCACGAGATGAACCGGCGGAATGGCGTAAGTATCCGGACCCCAAAACGGGTTACGAAGTCTGGCAAATCACCGATCATGACTCTTTAAGTGAGGCATTTTATTTTTACGCGCCTTCCGTGACCCACGATGATCGCTACCTCATCTTTCGCTCAAATCGTTCTGGAAAAATGGAGATTTACCGTTGTGACCTTACGGATGGAGGTATTCGTCAATTAACCTTCGGAAACGCAAACAGTGCTTGTATTCATCCCGATGGTGAAAGCATCGTTTACATTGAAGATCGCAAGTATTATAAAATGAATGCCCATACCCTAAAGAAGGAAATCGTGGTTGACTTGGCCGGAAAAATTGAAGGTTCTCCCGTTTTTAGACCCACATTCACCAACGATGGCCGCTACACCCTGGTTCATACCACAAAGGAGAATGGGGTAAGGCTTTATCGAGTCGACTTCGCAACCAAAGAAATTCAGTTAGTTTTAGAGCGGGACGAAGGGCGAATTTCGCATGCCCTAATCAATCCAGAGAACCCCGATTTAATTACTTACACACCTTTACCTGACCAACAGAATAATATGGAACTTCCCATGTCGGAACGACCTCGTGCACGTATTATCAATTTAAAAGAAAATAAAGACGTTCCGTTTCTGATGACCCCCTATGGCTTTCGAGCTACACACGACTCCTGGGCTTCGTCGGGCGAACGCTATTTTTTCTTTGAAAAAACGGTTCCGAGTTGGACACCGGCTGCTATAGGCTCTATCGATAAAAATGGGTTAGACTATACCCGACATTACGTCAATGACACTATCAAGCTCGGTCATGGCACAGTGAGTAAGGATGGGAAATGGTTTATCAGTGACAGCCAGGACCCGTATACCAACCCGTTAATTTTGATCAACTTGGAAGACGGGACAAATAAGATCATCTGTTGGCCCAATGCTAGTATAAAAAAAGAATTGGGCAATGTGCATGTGCATCCCAATTTCAGCCCGTCTGGTCAATATATAATCTATACCTCCGACGCTGTGAAGACGGGCACCCATCAGGTCTACGTGATACCCATCAAAGGCATTATCGATGACTGGTAAAACCGATCTCAAGGCATTGCATCCCTTTAATGAGGCTTCAATCTCTCATGGTATACCATCAAATCCGGCTTTTTACCATTTAGACATGAAGACTACTAGCCGGGGGCAGAAGAAGGCTTCATT
>JBAYRB010000012.1:0-13387 GCA_041676905.1 Spirosomataceae bacterium | reverse complement strand
GTAAGGAAATTAAATTAGCCGAGGCGGAAATGCCCGGTCTCATGGCTATCCGTGAGGAATACGGGCCTTCGCAACCTCTAAAAGGTGCCCGAATCGCCGGATGCCTGCATATGACTATTCAGACCGCGGTTCTCATCGAAACGCTAACAGCACTAGGCGCTGAAGTTTCGTGGTCTTCTTGCAACATTTTCTCCACCCAAGATCATGCCGCCGCTGCCATTGCAGCTTCAGGGGTCTCGGTATATGCCTGGAAAGGTATGACCGAAGAAGAATTCGATTGGTGTATTGAACAAACCCTTTGGTTTGGCGAAGACCGTCGTCCTTTAAATATGATTTTGGACGATGGAGGAGACCTTACCAACATGGTTTTCGATGTATATCCTGAATTAATTCCTAACATCAAAGGGCTGTCGGAAGAAACCACAACCGGTGTTCATCGTTTGTACGAACGCCAGAAAAAAGGGACCTTGTTCTTGCCAGCCATCAATGTGAACGATTCGGTAACGAAATCGAAGTTCGACAATAAATATGGTTGTCGTGAGTCGTTAGTGGATGCGATTCGGAGGGCAACCGATCTAATGCTAGCGGGCAAAGTTGCCGTCGTAGCTGGTTACGGGGATGTGGGTAAAGGTTCTGCGGAATCTCTTCGAGGTGCCGGATGCCGGGTTTTAGTTACCGAAATTGATCCTATTTGTGCTTTACAGGCTGCAATGGATGGCTATGAGGTGGTCACCATGGATGAAGCGGCTTCAAGAGCGAATATCTTTGTCACCGCTACAGGAAATAAAAGGATTATTACTGATCGCCATTTCAAAAAAATGCGGGATAAAGCCATCGTATGTAATATCGGTCATTTTGACAATGAAATCGATATGGCCTGGCTGAACACCCATTATGGTCATACAAAATCCCAAATTAAACCCCAGGTAGATCTCTACAATATCGACGGAAAAGAGATTATTGTACTTGCGGAAGGCCGTTTGGTCAATCTGGGCTGCGCCATGGGTCACCCTTCATTCGTTATGTCGTGTTCATTTACCAATCAAACATTAGCACAGATTGAGTTGTGGAACAACGCTGATAAATACGAAAAGAAAGTATATGTTCTTCCCAAAAAGCTGGATGAGAAAGTAGCTGCTTTACACCTGCCGCATGTAGGTGCAAAGTTGGAGGTTTTGGAGCCAGACCAGGCGGAATATATAGGTGTTGACGTCGAAGGTCCGTTCAAACCGGAATTTTATCGTTATTAATCAATAGACTTTTTTCTGGGAAGATAGCCTGCAAGCCATTGCGGGCTATCTTGTTTTAATGCTTTGACATGCTATCGAATGACTTTCGTTGAAGGTCAAAGCCGTATTCGTAGTCATTAAAATAAATCAGTCGTCGGGCTTCGGTCTGCGAGCGGTAATTTCTATTTTTGCCTCTATGTATAAGTATTTACTTCGCCCCCTATTTTTCAGAATGGATGCAGAAAAGGCTCATCATAGGGTGACCAGCCTACTGCTTTTTCTATTCAATTTACCCTTTGTAAAATCAATCTTTAGAAGGCTGTATACCTATGAACACCCCGCACTCGAAGTGAATGTGGCGGGTTTAAAATTTAAGAACCCCATTGGACTTGCGGCTGGTTTTGATAAAAATGCAGAGTTGGTTGACATCATGGATGCCCTAGGGTTCGGATTTGTGGAAATCGGCACAGTTACCCCCCGCCCCCAACCCGGAAATCCCAAACCGCGCTTGTTTCGCTTAAGGGAGGACAAAGCTCTGATCAACCGTATGGGTTTTAACAACCGTGGCGCAGGGGTGGCAGCAGGAAGACTGAGGTCTCGAAAATCGTCGATTATAGTGGGAGGTAATATCGGGAAAAACAAGGATACCCCGAATCACAGGGCAGAAGACGATTATATCGAATGCTTCAAAGAACTGTACGATTTTGTCGACTACTTCGTTGTCAATGTAAGCTCTCCCAACACACCGGGACTACGGGAGCTACAGGAAAAAGAGCCCCTTAAGGAACTTTTGACATCTATCCAAAAGCGAAATTTGGAAAAACCAATAAGCCGACCCATATTCCTAAAAATTGCACCGGACCTTACAACTGAACAGTTGGATGATATCATCGAAATCGTTAGGGAAACGAAGATAACCGGCGTTATTGCCACAAATACCACCATTTCCCGAGAAAATTTGAAAACCACAGGGTCCGTAATTGATGAAACCGGTGGGCTAAGTGGTTACCCCCTGGAAAAGAGGGCTACCGAAGTTGTCCGTTATATTTGTGAAAAATCCCAAAACGCTTTCCCTGTGATCGGTGTTGGTGGAATTCACTCCGTCGAATCAGCGAAAGCCAAATTGGACGCAGGAGCCTCCCTGTTGCAAATTTATACTGGGTTTATCTATGAAGGCCCTGCACTGGCAAGCAAATTGTGTAGAGGACTGGTAAGAAATAAGATCGGTTAATAAATATGTCAGGAAGAAGAGAGCGGCGAAATAATCCCAGGACAAAAACAACTCCCTCACAACCCAAAAGAGGTCTTTTAAACAGGCTATTCTTTGGGGAAAATCGTCCCCTCTTTTGGGGAACTTTATTGGTAACATTGGGGATTTTAATGTTCATCGCTTTCCTTTCCCACATCTTTACCGGCAACAAAGATCAGAGTACGATAGAACATATTGGCTCCCGAACGCTCCGACAAATTGGAAATGATGTAAGTAACGCCCTCGGCCTATGGGGGGCTGTAATCTCCCACGTGTTTGTATACCGTTGGTTTGGACTTGGCGCTTTATTAATCCCGATCATTCCCATTACGGCAGGTTGGCGTCTGCTCACCAACGACGACCGTATACCTCTTGCTACAGTGACTAAACATACGCTCTTCTACACGCTCTGGATTAGCCTGGCCATGGGTTATTACGTGATGATGGGGGGAAACAGCGGTAGTCTTGGGTATTTGTCGGGCGGCTTTGGATTCGAAGCAAACACCCTCCTATTTAGTCTATTAAAATGGGGAAGTGTCGTAGTCATTGTCCTTCTATTATTTTTTCATTTGATAGCTACCTTAAATATTCGCTCTTTTGCTTTTCTCGAAAATATTACTTTCAGATTCCCCAATAAAAAGAAGGAGGAAGAAGAACTCGAGGAATTGGAAGATGACGACGAAAAAAGTCCATTTCCTAATCTATTTCAGGTGGATAAAGAAGAGGACCCAACCCCTTCCCCTACCATTGAAGAGCCCAAATTCATCGAGAAATCGCGGGTAGAAAATACCGAAATCCAACTGGAAGTCCCTTCCAATGGCAAAGTTTCTCAGGAAAGCCCATCGGAAAGTTCGGTGCAATTAGAACTGGAGCTGGAAAAAGACCCTATCCCACCCCTTACCCAACTACCCGACAAATCGTTGAGTGAAGAATTGGTAGAGGAATTTGGGGAATATGACTCCACGTTGGATCTACCTACGTTTGTCAATCCAGGATTAGACTTACTGACGCCCCCTCAGGAAAATCAACAGGAGAAGGTTTCCCATGAAGAGTTGGAGAGCAATAAAAACCGTATTGTAGAAACCTTAGGCAGTTACGGGATCCGAATTGCCAAGATTAAGGCAACGATAGGCCCCACGGTTACCCTCTATGAAATTATCCCGGAAGCTGGGGTCAGAATATCCAAAATCCAAAGTCTCGAAAAAGATATTGCGCTCAACCTGGCTGCGTTAGGGATTCGTATCATCGCCCCCATGCCTGGCCGGGGCACCATTGGTATCGAAGTCCCAAACAAAAGACGGGAAATGGTCTATATCCGTACGGTGTTTGCCAACGAGCGCTTCCAAAAATCCAATTACGACCTACCTGTTGTTCTAGGCAAAACGATTTCCAACGAAATATATATTGCTGATCTGGCTAAAATGCCCCACCTACTCATTGCTGGAGCTACGGGTCAGGGTAAATCAGTAGGTCTGAATGTATTGCTAGCATCCCTAGTATTCCGTAAACACCCTTCGCAATTGAAATTTGTCTTGGTTGATCCCAAGAAGGTGGAATTGACCCTTTACAACCACCTGGAACGGCACTATCTCGCGAAGTTACCGAACAGTGAAGAAGCCATCATTACCGATACGAAGAAAGTTATCTATACCCTGAACTCCCTTTGTATTGAAATGGATAACCGCTACGATTTGCTCAAAGAAGCAGCGGTACGGAATTTGAAGGAATATAATACCAAATTCGTTGAACGGAAATTAAATCCCCAGAAAGGACATCGTTTTTTACCGTTTATCGTTTTGGTAATTGACGAATTAGCCGACCTGATGATGACGGCCGGAAAAGAAGTCGAAACTCCTATTGCCCGCCTTGCCCAGTTAGCACGTGCTGTGGGAATCCACTTGGTAGTCGCAACCCAAAGGCCTTCCGTGAAAGTAATCACGGGTCTGATTAAAGCGAACTTTCCAGCCCGATTATCGTTTAAAGTAACTTCTAGCATTGATTCACGAACCATCCTGGATGCGGGGGGCGCTGAACAACTCGTTGGGCACGGCGACATGCTTCTGTCATTGAACTCTGAAATGCTTCGTTTGCAATGCCCCTTTATTGACACCCGTGAGGTAGAAGCCATTTGTAATTTTGTTGGGAATCAACGAGGATACGCCGAAGCCTATGCTTTACCCGAGTTTGAAGGAGATGACTCTTCCGAGTTGAAAGACGACGTCGATATCAACAGTTTTGACCCCCTCCTATCGGAAGCTGCACGACTGGTTGTAACCCATCAGCAAGGGAGCACCTCTTTGATTCAACGGAAGATGAATGTTGGCTATAATCGGGCAGGGCGAATCATGGACCAGTTGGAATCACTCGGAATTACCGGACCTTTTACCGGGAGTAAAGCAAGAGAAGTACTATTTCACGATTTGGACAGCGTCGATCAACACCTAAAATCATTAGGGTTGAATTAAACGAGCTGCCATTTGCGAGGTCCAACAACAAAATTATTTTGAAAATGACGAAACAAATCTCACTGATAATAGGGTTACTGTTCTTAATCATAGGTAATGGCTATGCTCAGGATGAAAAAAGGGCTTTGGCTGTCTTAGACGCCATGAGTAACCGTTACCAATCGTTCACTTCCTATAAAGCAACTTTTACTTACAGCTCGCAAGGTGGAAGACCGGCACAGGGTGAAGCCACGGTTAAGGGCGGCAAATTCTATCTCAAAATGGCTGATCAGGAAGTCCTCTCCGATGGGAAAGTATTAGCCACTTATCTGAAAGAATCGAACGAGGTAACCTTACAAGATTATAACGAAGACGAAATCGGAGACCTCAGCCCCGCTCGTATCTACCGAGCCTATAAACAAGGTTATAAATATGCGTTCATGGGTGAAACTCAAGTCAATGGGCGCACTTATGAAAATGTCCGTCTAATCCCCACAGCAAGTAATTCTCCCATTTCCAACGTAGAACTCCAAATCGACAAGGCGGACAAGTCAATAAAAGGATGGAAAATTTTTTCCAAAGGAAATGAATCAACCCAATTCACCGTAACGCAGTTTCAATCGAATATCGCGGTGAACGACAATCTTTTTACCTTCGATGCAAAGCGATTCCCGGGAGTTGAAGTGATTGATCTACGATAGCTGAAGTACAAGGTTAACGGGTTTACTACCTTAACCTTATTTTCCCGAGTTCTTTCCCAGCCATTTTGGTCTATACAGGATTGAAATCATCCCGGTAATGGTTTACCCATACTAGGTTGGATCGACGAGGTGCCCATTTTTGATGCTGTTAAGTGTTAGGAATGGGTGTACGATATACCTGGGCAATGAATTAGTGATCAAGACAACTTTTGATATTCGTACAAGTAATACCTAAAAAGTGGGCTATCCCTTTTTCAAATGAATCTTTTAGGATTTTGACCTCCTAGAGAATCGATTGGATCGAAGAGATAGCCCAACAAATTAAATTTTAGTGATGTGTGGGTCTTGGAGCCCAGCGATCATAGGGACTCATATCGAAATCATTGACTTCCTGCATGGTCAATCCTAAAGCATCCGCAACTCCTTCACCGTATTCTGGATCAGCTTTGTAGCAATTCCGTATGTGTCGAATTTGAATAAACTTCTCCGCCCCCCCAATTTGGGCGGCTGTATTCTTAAACAACAGGTCCGCTTTACCGTCAGCTTTGATGATGCGGAATAAGTCTCCAGGCTGCGTAAAGTAGTCTTCGTCGTCATCCCGGAAGTTATAAGCATAGGCTGCACCTTCCAGCGCTAAGGGAGGTTCTTTTTGGGAAAGATCCTCTTGCCATTCCCCGTAGCTGTTCGGGTTGTAGTGAAGTGTACTTCCATAGTTACCATCTACCCGCATGGCGCCATCTCGATGGAAGGCATGGTAAGGACAACGTGGCTTATTCACCGGGATTTGGAAATGGTTGACGCCCAAACGATATCGTTGCGCATCCCCGTAGGAGAATAATCGTGCTTGTAACATCTTATCGGGTGAAAAACCGATTCCTGGAACGATATTAGCCGGATTAAAAGCGGCTTGCTCTACATCTTGGAAATAGTTATCCGGGTTACGATTTAATTCAAATTCTCCGACCGGTATCAAGGGGAAGTCTTTCTTAGACCAAACCTTTGTCAAATCGAAGGGATGAAAACGATAGGTTTTCGCCTGCTCCTCCGTCATAATCTGAACATACATTTTCCATTTCGGATATTCCCCTCTTTCAATAGCTTCGTACAGATCTCTTTGGGACGACTCCCTGTCTTTGCCAATTATTTCGGCTGCTTCTTCGTCAGTTAGGTTTTCAATTCCCTGTTGTGTCCTAAAGTGGAATTTAACCCAATGACGTACGTTGTCCCTGTTTATAAAACTATAGGTATGGCTACCAAAGCCGTGCATATGACGATAGCCTCTCGGTATTCCCCGGTCACTCATTACAATGGTCACCTGGTGAAGTGATTCGGGCAGAAGGGTCCAAAAATCCCAGTTATTATTAGCGCTTCGCAAGTTAGTTCGGGGATCTCGCTTTACGGCATGGTTCAAATCAGGGAATTTCAGGGGATCACGGAAGAAAAACACCGGCGTGTTGTTCCCCACTAAATCCCAAATACCCTCATCGGTATAAAACTTAATAGCAAAGCCCCGAATATCACGCTCTGCATCAGCCGCACCTCTCTCCCCAGCGACCGTAGAAAAGCGCACAAACAAGTCGGTCTTTTTACCAATTTCTGAGAAAATATTGGCTTTTGTATACGGTGTGATATCGTGGGTGACAGTAAAGGTTCCGAATGCACCAGAACCCTTGGCATGCATACGCCTTTCGGGTATTACCTCACGATCAAAATTCGCCATTTTTTCCAAAAACCACACGTCTTGCAATAACATCGGACCCCGCGGCCCCGCCGTCAATACATTCTGATTATCGGAAACCGGCGCCCCTGTTTGACGGGTAAGATTTGTCTTGTTTTCTTCCATATTTGTATTGGGTTTGATTTTCTATAAATCTATATCTATTTTATTAATTATTAGAATATACTTCATTGATATTATCTATCCCTTCATAAGTATTCTTTATCTCCCATAAAACGATGACTCTTAATATGGTTACGAAATATCTTTAAATGGTGAAATAGCAAGCAGTTCGACTTATCCCACCAAATTACAAATTTTTGCCCTGATTTTTTAATTAACGCCCACCCTAAAGCTTAGACATCTGACAGGGTAAAGTCTTTATCCATTTCTGCGCATTGTACGAGGTTAACTGCCATTCGTTCGCGAGAAATACCTCGCCGTACGGCTACCTTCCAACTTTTAGTTACTCACGTTGATCTTATACGTGTCAATAATTAAACAGCTAAAAACATGAAACAGGGGTTCTGGATTCTATTACTTATGGTTACCATCTTTTCGTGTAAAGAGGGTTTTAATCATCCGCCTGAGATAAAAGTGCTGAAAACAGGGAAACCCTACCCTTTACAACCTGGAGGACATAACATCGAAATCGTGGTCAACGAAATTCAGGATTCTCGATGCCCTATGAATGCGATCTGCTTTTGGCCGGGTTATGCTCAAGTGTTTTTTGAAATTAGAGCGGATAGTGAAACGATTAAGGATTCTCTTTCCATTCCTGAGTATCGGAAATTGGGACAATATTCCCATAAATATTATGACCTTGACGGAGTACGCTATGCGCTTACCCTTACGGAGGTGGTACCGTATCCCTGCCACAATTGTCCAATTGCGCCGAAGGAACAAAAAGCCGTATTTAGAATCTTCCGATATTAACCATCTTTAGTACTTTGGCTTATTGGATTTGTTCGTAAATCGCAAACCTGCCATCGAAATGAGTCAATTTATAATAAGGTAGTATTTTTTGCCCGGGTCGGGGATAGAAACTTTCTTTAAGGAATTCATAGTCGAAAAGTATAAAATCGACATCCATTTTTTTACCCCAAACGGCCATCATTTGCGGGGATAAATTCTGTTTATGGTAATGGAGTTTATAGTTTTCATGTGAAAGAAGCAGGTCAAATTCTTCGTACTCATTAAAAAAGAAAGTCAAGGGTACCAGTCCAGTTCCATCTTCCGGAAGAATCGGTCTAAGGCTTTTATAGTTCTCAGGCAAGTTGCCAAATTTCATATTGTGATGAATGAGTTGTCCCATTCCGACGGTCCCTATGATCAGATAAGCTAGTAAGCTAATTTTTAATCCTTTTGAGATAAAAGGTTGGATTCGATAAAGTTCATAAACCAGTACCAGCATAAAAGGAATAAACAGAACCATATACATGGCCGAATTTCCCTTCGTGATCAACCAAAAAGAAACGAATAGCGCCGTTGAATAGATTTTCAACGCTACGGGGAGTTGTGAAATCCTATTTCGTTGATGAAAGGCCACATAAATTAACAAGGCGGAAAGAGCCATTTGCTCTGGTGAGTGCAAGAAAAGCCTGGGGTAGGTCACCATTTGTATCAGTTTTTTCTTTAAGTTCATTCCATTACCCGCAGCTGGATCATTGGAAAACTGATAGATCCACATTTCCACGCCTTCTGGGTGCCCGAGCACGTCAATTAGGTAAAGTGAGCATGCGCCTATTCCGGCGACTGTAAACAGCGCTAATTTTTTGTATTGTTTTAATATATAAAGGGTAGCAAAACCGGCAAACAGGTAGATGATCCCGTTCATATGACCTACAAACGCCAAGCCCGACAATATTCCCGCCAGAAGGGTTTTCCAAGGGCGATCCCTACCAGTAAATAACAATAGAAAGGCTCCAAAACCCAAGGCTGCCAACAACATTTCTGGTCGATTTTGGAAACTTATTTTAATCATTAAACGATTGGCGAAAATTAAAAAAAGCATGGCCAGAACCAGGTCGGTCCACCCTTTTTCACCCCTATACCTTAGATAGTAAATAAGCATGAAGACCAGACTGACGAAGGGTATTAGTCCGGTAAATTGCACGACGGGGAGGTCATACCCGAACAAATACATTAATGCCGCCCCAAACCATAGGAAAAACTTATGACTTACAAGAAGTTCTTTGTGCCAATCATTCAGACCAGTGAAAAATTCAGATCGTATAAGTCCATCTTCCAGAAACCAATAGGATTGTTCGGCAAACCAAGCATCGTCACCGGTAGGGGCTCTCTGGATATAGGTGCCGATGGCTAACGCCACGATCGTACCAATGAGGATTATCGCATATTTCCGATTTAGCATGATAGCTTCAATTGATGAATTGAAAAATCCATCTGCACTTATCTTTTCACTAACTCAGCTCTCTTAATCGGAAACCAAATGTAGAGGAAACAGAAGAGGTAAAATACCGGCAAGTTGTAGGTTCAATTGAACCCAACCCAAAAGATCTGCTTAGCAGTTGATAATGTACAGTCGTGTTATAGGCTCAATGTAGTGCTTATCACCTGATTAACCAAGCCTATAGATAAAATTAATCGGGAATCAGACGATAATTTCGGAATTCGAATAGCCTTATGCCGGTCTTTTTTTCGATCCAATACAACAATCGATCGGCAGGATTAAATTTTTTCCTCGACAAGTCAATTTCTATATGCCAATCTTGTCGGGCAATACGTTCTTTCATCACATCGGGGTGACTATCTTGAAATAAGGCCAGTGAATCGAAGTCGGAGTAGTCAAAGACATCTTCCGTTTTAAGAAATTTTTGCCAATCGTCATCATCCTGCCAAAACCGGGCTACGTTTTTCATTTTGGCCTTCATTCGGGTTGGACTTTTCACCCAGCCATAATGATAGATCGTTGCCCCACTTTTTTTAACATTCAATTTTTCCCCCTGTTTTCTAAATCCCTGGGCGTCTCTAAAGGCGGATATAGGTCCGTCAGCAGGTTGTAATTTTTTACGAATAATTCTGATTTCCCTTCGGTACCAAGTTCGGCTATCGCCGACATAGTCATAGGTCCCATAAAAGTGTAGGTAGTCGAACAACAGCCCTTCTACTGCGGGATCATCGAGGTATTTTTCACAACTTTCGCGTACAACCGATATGTATTTTTCATGCATCACCTCATCGGCTTGAATATAGAAAGCCCAATCGGCGTCGTGGGATACCAAGGCCAGTGCCTTATCGGTTTCAAGAGCGAGCACCTCTCCTCCTTTTCGACGGGTTAAATCCCATTCGCTTTCATAAACTCGGATCTTCGGATCTTTCAAACTCCGAATGAGCTCCAGTGTTTCATCATCACTTTTTCCGACCAAAACGACCATTTCATCCACCGCTGGTAAAATTGACTGTATGGATTCCATGACAGGGTAGTCGTTAAGTATCGCATTTCGAATGATCGTGAAACCGGCTATTTTCATAATTCGTCGTTTGCGATTACACTATGCTATTGGAACAGATAAAGAAAAATACGTCAGAACCCTTTAAAGATTCTGACGTATTCGAATGGGTTGAAACCACAAGGCAAATTTTAATCTAAATTTATTTCTAAACGTCAATTGCTTCGCCATAAGCAACTTCTGTGGCTCCTTTAATAGCTTCGGAAATAGTGGGGTGAGGATGAACAGAGCGCATAATTTCGTGTGCGGTCGTCTCCAGTTTACGGGCTACCACAACTTCAGCGACAAGTTCAGTCACATTATAACCGATCATATGTGCGCCAAGGAATTCACCGTATTTGGCATCAAAAACCACTTTGACGAAGCCGTCGGGTGCTCCAGCTGCTTTTGCTTTCCCTGAAGCGACAAACGGGAACTTACCCACCTTAACTTCATACCCCGCTTCTTTTGCTTTTTTCTCGGTATAACCAACCGAAGCAATTTCGGGTTGACAATACGTACAGCCGGGGATATTTCCATAGTCAAGAGGTTCTGTTTTATGGCCGGCAATTCGTTCGGCAGCTATGATTCCTTCGGCCGTTGCCACGTGGGCTAACGCTGGTCCGGGAATACAATCACCAATGGCATAAAACCCTGGAACATTCGTCTCATACCATTCATTTACTGCGATTTTACCTTTTTCGGTTTTGATACCTACTTCTTCCAAACCGATATTTTCGATATTGGAAACAACCCCAGCGGCAGAAAGCACTACGTCAACTTCGAAAGTCTTCTCCCCGTCAGGCGTTTTAACAAATGCTTTTACCCCTTTGCCTTTGGACTCGACCTTCTCTACGGAAGAATTGGTATAGATTTCAATACCCTTCTTTTTTAGCTGTTTTGCCAATTCTTTCGAAACGTCCTCGTCCTCAATGGGGACTACTTGTGGCATGAATTCGACGATCGTAACCTTGGTTCCAAGTGATGAATACACATAGGCGAATTCCTCCCCAATGGCACCGGATCCGATGACCAACATACTCTTGGGTTGTTTTTCCAGTGACATGGCTTTGCGGTACTCGATGACCTTTTCCCCATCAATTTTTATATTGGGCAGCTCCCGAGCCCGGGCTCCTGTAGCGATGACCACGCCTTTCGACGCGCGATATACAGTTTTTTTACCGTCTTTGTCGGTCACCTCTACTGATTGATCTTTTACAACTTTACCGTATCCATTTATGACGTCGATTTTATTCTTCTTCATCAGGAAGGTAACTCCTTTATTCATGGATTCGGCAACGCCCCGACTACGCTTGATAACGGCACCGAAATCTGCTGAGCTTTCCGACACGTTGATGCCGTAGTCTTTGGCATGTTTGATGTATTCAAATACCTGCGCACTTTTTATCAACGCTTTGGTAGGAATACAACCCCAGTTCAAGCATACGCCACCCAAGTTTTCTTTCTCTACGATCGCCACTTTTAAACCCAGTTGGGATGCGCGAATCGCAGCGGGATATCCTCCGGGTCCGCTGCCTATCACTATAACGTCATAATTCTGAGACATTTTCAGGAAAATTTTATGTAAGTTTTATGAATGATACATCGGTCAGCGCGCCAAAAGCGAAAAACCATTGCAAAGGTAAAAGGTTTTATGGTAAATGACAGAATTTCGTTCGCTTAAAGGGCCGACGTCCTGGTTTGAAATGCATTCAAAACACGATATATACTCGGTCAAGGTAAGGAGGTTGTTTCAACCCGGAGCGTTTTTTTGTACCTTTGTGCGCTAAAAATAAACGACGAGAAGATCGATGACGTCCGAACAGTTAAGTGAGTTGGTCGAACGGGTGGATGCCCTGGCAAAGTACCTGGATTACAATACCAAAAAAGAGAAATTAGCGGAACTGGAAGCGCAAACCGCTCAACCAGAGTTTTGGTTAGATTCGGAAAGGGCAGAAAATGTCATGAAGGAAATTCGTGGCCTTAAATTTTGGGTCAACGGTTACCAAGATTTAGCACGCCAGAAAGATGACCTTGAAACCATTTGGGAATTTTTCGAAATGGGGGAAGCATCCGAAGACGAAGTCGACGCGGAAGGGCGAAAATTAGAACAAAAGCTGGAAGAACTGGAATTCCGCAAAATGATGTCAGACGAGGGGGATGAACTCTCAGCAGTCATTGAAATTCACGCCGGTGCAGGCGGAACCGAATCCCAGGATTGGGCCTCCATGTTAATGCGGATGTACATCATGTGGGCGGAAAAGAATGGCTATAAGGTCAGAGAAGGAGACCTACAGGAAGGCGATGTGGCCGGGGTAAAATCGGTAACCCTTGAAATCGACGGAGACTATGCCTATGGTAACCTCAAATCGGAAAATGGGGTCCATCGTTTAGTGAGAGTATCTCCATTTGATTCAAATGCCCGACGCCACACATCTTTCGCTTCAGTATATGCCTATCCGCTGGTGTCGGATAATATTGAAATCGAAGTCAACCCAGCCGACATCACCTGGGATACCTTCCGTTCAGGTGGGGCAGGAGGACAAAATGTTAACAAAGTGGAAACGGCGGTCAGAGTTCACCACAAACCGTCCG
>JBAYRB010000011.1:0-13425 GCA_041676905.1 Spirosomataceae bacterium | reverse complement strand
GAGATATAGTTAAATGCTTTAACCGCTGACGGCACCGCAATAATCAGTGTCAAGAACATGAATATCGATCCTAAGAAGGGGTTCATTCCCGTCACGAACATATGGTGAGCCCATACGATAAATGAAAGGAATCCGATACCTACCATGGAGGCAATCATCGCACGGTAACCAAAGATTGGTTTACGTGAGTTGGTAGCAATAATTTCCGAGGTAATACCCAACGCAGGAAGAATTACAATATAAACCTCGGGGTGACCTAAGAACCAGAAAAGATGTTGAAACAAAATTGGGCTACCCCCAACGTTTGAAAGGGCTTCCCCACCGATATAGATTTCTGATAAGAAGAAACTAGTTCCAAACGAGCGGTCAAAAATTAACAGCAATGCTGCTGATAACAACACGGGGAAAGAAATAAGCCCGAGTATCGCTGTAATCAAGAACGACCAGATGGTTAGTGGCAGACGGCTGAAAGTCATCCCCCGCGTTCTCAAGTTAATGATAGTAGTGATATAGTTAATCCCTCCCAATAATTGCGAAATGATAAAGAGGAACATACTTACCAACCATAGGGTCATACCGAGCCCAGAACCGGACATGGCCTGAGGTAGTGCACTCAGAGGTGGATAAATCACCCAACCACCGGATGCAGGTCCGGTAGAAATGAATAAGGAGATTAGCATCAGAAGTCCGGCTACAAAGAAGAACCAGAACGATAACATATTCATGAAACCGGATGCCATATCTCGAGCACCCACTTGAAGTGGGATCAGGAAGTTACTAAATGTACCGCTTAACCCGGCTGTAAGTACAAAGAACACCATGATGGTTCCGTGCATGGTCACCAATGCAAGGAAGAACTCGGGATCTAATTTTCCAGTGTCGGTTATCCAACCTCCCAATATAGGCTTCAACCAGGTCAGATCCGCCTCTGGAAAACCCAGTTGGATCCTAAAGAGGACCGACAAAGTGATCCCAATTACAGCCCAAAAAATACCGGTAACCAGAAATTGCTTGGAGATACCTTTATGATCTTCGGTGAAAATATACTTCCTCCAAAAACTGGGCTCGTGATGCTCGTGCTCCTCTGTATGACCGTGCGTAACTGCTTCTACAACTGACATATCTACTGCAATGTTATTCGGGTAACTCTATTATTATATCGTTTACTGGATTAATCTTATCTGCTTATTCTGCACTTGCCGTTTCACCAACGTATTTTGCAGCTTTCGCTTTAAGATTCGCCGGAACCTTTTCAAGATATTCCGGATAGGTTTTCAAAAACGGTTGTTGGGATGCCAACCACTTTTGATACTCTTCCTCTTCCTCTACTACCAATATCATCTTCATCCCAAAATGTCCGGAGCCACATACTTCTGTACAAGCAATTTCGTATTTAAAATCCGGATTCCCCAATTCGGCTCTCATCTGTTCAGTGGTTTTATCAGCCACAAACCAGAACTTGGTGGGCATACCGGGTACCGCATCCATTTTCACCCTCATATGGGGGATAAATACACTGTGCAGTACATCACGAGCACGGATTTTTAGGAGTACCGGCCGATTTACTGGGATATGCAATTCACTTGGGTTGGTAAAATCGTCAAATGAATTTTCGTCTGTAAAATCAATCCCTACTTCATTCTGTGCGTCGATCAGACGGTAGTCATAGTTACCTAATTTATTATTATCCACACCTCCATAACGAGCGATCCACCCAAACTGTTTTCCGGTGATCTCGATTACCTCAGCATCTTCAGGAGCTTCGGATGTAATATCACTCCACGCCTTCCAACCTGTGAGTACAAGAATGGCCATCACAATAGCAGGGATGGCTGTCCATACTAATTCGAGTCTATGGTTTTCTGGATAATAAACGGCCCGCTTGCCTTTCTTGTAACGGTATTTCCATGCAAATACGAACAGGGTAGCATTTACCAAAACGAATGGAATGGTAAGAATCCCCATTGAGAACCAAAACAAATCATCGGTACGACGTCCGTGCACGGATGAAGCTTCGGGTAAATAAAATTCGGTGGAGTGTAGGTAGGACCATGTAATGGCGATACCGCCAATAATCATGACAATTAAGAACATCCATCCATTTACACTATTTGCCCGGCCAGGGTTTTCATAGGACTCCTCAGACGGTTTCAGTCCCTTGACCACACCCGATAGTCTACTCAACACAACAAGTGCAAGTACGACCGCAACCAGAACTAGAAGGACAAGTAAGATCTCCATAATATTAATGTACTATTTACCGAAAGCTATTCTATATCGTGATAAAGTGATTCCTGTAACATGGGGTGATTGGGTGCAATCAGTTTTGCTTTTGCCAACTGTGCTGCTACTGTCCAAATAAAGCCAGCGGCAAATACCATGAGTAGTCCTACCTCAAACAGGCCAACCGCTCCATGTGCCCCTACTGTACCGGGCATAATATTGTTAAAGAAGTCGATATAATGTCCGATGATTACAAACCAACATGCGATCTTCAAAATGATAGGAGTTCTTTTTGAATCGCGAGTCATCAATATAAGGAAAGGAAACACGAAATTGAGGAAGATATTCACAAAGAACCAAGGTTTGTAAATACCACCATGTCCGTAGAATCTTTCCCAGAAGTAAACGATTTCCTCGGGGATGTTGGCGTAATAATAGAGTAAGAACTGCGCGAACCAAACGTAAGTCCAGAAGATAGAGAATGCGAATACGAACTTACCCAGGTCATGCAAATGACTTGCGTTTACCGCTTTTAAATAACCATTTTCTTTCAGGGTAACGATGATCAATACGATCACTGCAAGACCGGTAACATGCCAATTAGCAAGGGTATACCAGCCAAACATGGTACTGAACCAGTGAGTATCGATTGACATCACAAAATCCCAAGCAGCAGTAGATGAAGTTACTGCGAAGAATACGAGGAAGATCACCCCGAATTTGGTTTGTTTGTGATAATTATCCAGTCCCCCCACCAGATCTTCTTCGAGTGAAGCTTTACGCAGCATGTACCATAACATGTACCAGACCACGAAATAGGCTACCATTCTGATCAGGAAGAAGGGGGTATTCAAATATCCTTTTTTGCCAGCTATAATTGCATCGTAATCAGGACTATTTGGGTCGTAAAGGCTGGCGTGGGTCCAGTGGAAAATATCATGTCCTCCCAAAATAAAAGTGATTAACATAATCACCCCTACGATGGGTAGAAATGCTGGCATGGCTTCGGGTACACGTTTAAAGACAGCCGACCACCCTGCTTGAGCGAGGTAATTGTACGACAACCAGAACATACCGGTTACCGAGATCCCTGTGAAGAATACACCATTTAGCCATAGGTTAGCCCACACTCTTTTCATCCAGTGGTAACCGTGACCATGGTCGCTGCCTCCGTGAGCCTCATGCCCATGTGCTCCTCCGGAAGCCATAAAATAAGCTCCTATTAAGACAAGAACAATACCGACTACAGCGATCGTAAGTATTTTCTTCTTAGCTGATGCTGTAAATTCAAATTGTTCGTCAATAGAAGGTATGGAATGTACTGCTGATGCCATTGGAAAAAATTATAACGCTTACTTCAAAATGATTAAGACCCCTTTTGCAATTTCTGCACGTAATGCACAATTTTCCATCTTTCTTCTGGATTGATTTGTGAGCCATGTGGCCACATTCTTGCTCTTCCGAAAGTGATTACGTGGAAAATATGTCCTTCCGACAGATTCCTCATTGCATCAGAGCTGTAGTTAGGAACCCCTTTATATTTTGCTCCCACTTTACCATCTCCTGCGCCGGTTGCACCATGACAGTGCTGGCAGTATCTTTCATATAGGACCTTCCCCTCCGCTAAAACGTTATCCGTCAAAGGGATAGGATTTTTCAATACACGAGCGGCTATTTCTACACTGTCGGCATGAATATTATAGATCATCAAATCCCTGTTGGTAGATTCTCCGTCTTCAAATTCTGTATGATGGTTTCTTCTGGCAACCGTACCTTCAACCGGTAAGAAGAGGTTTGAGCCTTCGGGGTTGTATGGGTTTTTCTTAGTTTGTCTGAAAGGTTCATAGCCAACCGGCTCGTACATATTAGGAGCGAACTCCTTTCCCGGACTATTGGGATCATTGCTACAAGACGCCAATAAGGCAATCCCCAGCAAACATCCTCCGACGGTTCTCACGATATTATTCATACTCATCTTAATAATCGCCTTTAAAATTGCTTTAGGTTAACTTCCTCAGCCCCGTTATCCCTCAGCACTCTAATGATCTCTTCTTCCGACAGTTTATTCTTTTTAAGGTCAATGGCCATGATGAATTTGTTATCAGTGGCGCGCTTGTCGAACAACTGCGGATAGGGATCCGGTTTAAGACCATTGCTGATAAAGAAAGTAAATGCCATCCCAAACGCTGTGAATAACACGGTCGCCTCAAAGGTGATGGGAATAAACGCTGGGAAAGACACAAAATCTTTACCACCGATTATCATAGGCCAATCATAGCCCATGGTCCAAATCATCAGGGTTAATGCACAAGCACAACCTGTCAAACCGAAGAGGAAGGCGGCGATCCCTATTTTTGTTCTAGGATGCCCCAGTGCATGATCCAAACCATGAATTGGGAAAGGAGTGTAGACTTCTTTAATCTTAACCCCTTCTTTTCGGATCTTCGGAATTGCATGGAGGATCACCTCATCGTCATCGTAAACCCCCACTAAAAATTTGCCGCTCAATGCTGCCATTTCTAAATATTATGCAGTTCTACTATAATTATAATCAGTTCAACTCGATGATTCGTTTTTACATTACGGTCTGTCTTTCTTTCGCCACTCCCCCAATTTTTTCGGGTAGCTTTTCAGATGATGATCGAAGTACTCCTTTAACCTCTGCCATATTTACGACCGGTAGGTATTTAGAGAACAACAAGAATAATGTAAAGAACAAACCGAATGAGAAAATATAATCCCCAATGTCATACATGGTAGGCGAGAACATCGTCCAACTCGAAGGTAGATAATCGCGGTGAAGTGAGGTCACGATAATTACGAAACGCTCAAACCACATGCCGATGTTTACTACGACAGAGATAAAGAATGTGAACGTCACACTTCTTCTGAGTCGACGAGACCAGAACAGCTGGGGTGAGATCACGTTACAGGTCATCATAGCCCAGTAAGCCCACCAGTACGGACCGCCCATACGGTTGATAAATGCGTAGCTTTCGTATTCAACACCGCCGTACCAAGCGATAAAGAACTCAGTAATATAAGCGATACCTACAATTGACCCTGTGAGCGTAATGATTTTATTCATTGTCTCAATATGGTCAATGGTGATATAATCTTCGAGTTTATAAACGACCCGGGTGATGAGCATTAGGTTTTGTACCATCGCAAAGCCCGAGAAGATCGCACCCGCAACGAAATACGGTGGGAAAATGGTGGTGTGCCAACCCGGAATTACCGAGGTAGCAAAGTCCATACTAACGATGGTGTGTACGGAAAGTACTAGAGGTGTTGATAGACCTGCTAGGATCAAACTCACATATTCATAGCGTGCCCAGGTTTTGGCTGAACCGGACCATCCTAATGAAAAAGCACCATAGAAGAATCTGGAAACCTTGTTGGTCGCTCTATCTCTAATGGTGGCTAAGTCAGGGATCATACCGATGTACCAGAATAGTAACGATACGGAGAAGTAGGTACTGATTGCAAATACGTCCCAAACCAACGGTGAATTAAAGTTTACCCAAAGGGAACCGAATGCGTTCGGAAGAGGTAATGCCCAATAGGCTAACCATGGTCTACCCATGTGCATTAGGATAAACGACGCGGCACAAATAACCGCGAAGATGGTCATCGCTTCAGCTGCCCGGTTGATGGATGTTCTCCACTTTTGACGGAACAACAATAGGATGGCCGATATCAAGGTTCCTGCGTGACCAATACCTACCCACCAAACGAAGTTTGTGATGTCCCATGCCCAACCAATGGTTTTGTTAAGGCCCCAAACCCCGAGTCCTTCCCACCAGGTCCAAGCCAAACAATAAGTACCATAAGCCAAAACCAAAAGAGAGATCCCGAAGGCGATTTTCCATTCCCTACTTGGTTTGGACTCTACATGATGACAGATATCTTCCGTAATGTCGGCGTAGGTTTTGCTACCTGTTACCAAAGGAAACCGTACCGGAGAAGTAACTTGCATAATCTGAACTAATATCTGAACTTATAAATATTTCGTTTTCTTTTACTATCCTGATCGATTTTACGCCTCAACCGGTGTTTCACGGTCCTTGTTACGGATTTTGGTCAAATAGGACACCTGAGGACGAACGTTAATTTCGTGAAGGACATGATAAGCTCTCGCTTCTTCCTCCTCCGACAACAGTTTCGAAATTCTACTCTCAGGATCATTCATGTCACCAAATACGATAGCGTTCGTTGGACATGCTGACGCACATGCTACGTCTACATCGCCGTCGATAAGTCTTCTTCTTTCCTTCTTAGCTTTGAGCTTCGCCTCCTGAATACGATGCACACACATAGAGCATTTTTCTATAACTCCACGAGAACGGACAGTCACATCAGGGTTGATAACTAATTTCCCTAAATCATTATTGAAATGGTAATCGAAGTTATCGTTATCAAAATATTTGAACCAGTTGAAACGACGTACTTTGTAAGGACAGTTGTTAGCGCAGTAACGTGTTCCCACACAACGGTTGTAAGCCATTTGGTTAAGTCCTTCAGAGCTGTGGGTAGTTGCTAATACCGGACAAACCGTTTCGCAGGGAGCATTGTTACAGTGCTGACACATCATGGGCTGGAAGGTCACTTCGGGGTTTTCTGAGGCAACCTCCAAGGCTTTATAATCGCCGTCCTCCCCATCACTGCTGTAGTACCTATCGATTCGCATCCAATGCATTTCGCGTGCATTGATGACTTCCTGGCGACCTACAACTGGAATATTGTTCTCGGCATTACAACTCACTACACAAGCGCCGCAACCGAAACATGAGTTCAAGTCGACAACCATACCCCAAGAGTGGTTTTTATACTCGTGGCCTTTCCACAGTGATAAATCAGATGGGGTTACCGGACCCTCGGAAGTAGGAAGTTTTGGTAGGAAGCGCCCTGCTTTTACATCCTTTTGGTAATCTGCCAATACCGTCTCCTGAAGAATCGAGTGACGGGCCATAACGGTGTTATGGGTCTGTGTTTGTGCAATTTCACGGAATGCACCGGTTTTCGACACCGTAACAACACCGCCGTTATAACTTAAGAATCCATCCGCAATGGTGGCAAATGGATATACATTCTTTCCAACACCGTTGGCGGCTTTACCCGCTTTTTCTCTACCATAACCGATAGCTACAGCTACAGTATCATGGGCTTGGCCAGGCTGAATGAGCACAGGGAGTTCAATCGACTTTCCATTGGATTCGATTTTGATTACATCGCCCTGTTTAACTTTTAGCTCAGTAGCTGTCTTCTGCGACAAGCCCGCATAGTTATCCCAAGTGGCTTTACTTACAGGCTCGGGTAGTTCTTGTAACCAAGGGTTATTAGCCATGGCTCCATTCCCGATACCTACTTTCTCATAAATCGCAAGTTCTATACCCGAGTTATCAGCTGAATAACGTTTTCCGATGGTCTGTCCTGCTGCCGCTACATCCCCTGCGAAACTTACAGGAGCTGGGGCTGAAGCTGTTGAAACCTCAAAGATTCCATCATGTAGGGAGCTGATCCAGAATTGAGAAAAATCGGATTGCCCCGATAAGGGGAAGATATTTTTCCGCCAGTATTCCTTTATATATTCATGGAAGTCGGTTTTTTCTGCTCCGCTCCACTTCAACAGACTTTCCTGTGCCTGACGGGTATTAAAGATTCGATTAATAGTAGGTTGGCCTAGGCTGTAATAACCTTTCTTCGGCTCGGCATCGTCCCAACACTCTAAGAAATGGGGCGCTGGAGTGATGTACTTTAAGAGGCTAGCAGTTTCGTCTGCCCTGTCGGCAAATGATACACTTAGCTCTATTTTAGAGAGTGCTTCTGCTAACTCTGCCCCTCTGGGGTGATCATATACAGGGTTAGCTTTATAGAAGAACGCTGCTTTAACTTTACCAGCTTTCACATCATCGATAAACTGGTTGAATGCTTTATCGTCGCCTTGACGTAGATTTACGGGGTTATCAAGATCGATAACTTCTCCATAGGATCCCAATAAACTGTTGATTGCGTTCACCACCACCTGTACAGCGGGGTCATTAGTTCCAGATACGACTAGTCCAGCACCTTTTGCAGCTATCAGATCATTTGCAGCCTTATCAAGATGAGGTACGTCGATGCTAGGAACGGAAATGGGTGAACCACCTGTTTTCGCGGCAACTTTATTATATAGGTTTGCGACAACCAACCCGAGCTGTGATGGTTTCACAGCCGTACGATAGTCGGCATTTGAACCGGTTAATGACAGAATTGATTCGAATTGGTAGTGTCGGGACATCTCTTTATTCCCTCCTTCGGCGCTGCTGACTTTACGCGTCTGAGCGAACTGACCGGAGAAATGATCAGGAGATAGCCATGTTCCAAGGAAATCAGCATCAACACTTACCACTACTTTCACCTTACTGAAATCGTAAGATGGCACTACTGCCTTTCCGAACGACTGGCGATTCGCTTCAATCAGAGCGGAGAGGGAATTAGTATCATAAACTACATGGGAGGTAGTTGGATATTTCGCAATGAAATCATTGATGACCGCTTTGGTTGAAGGGCTGAGTAGCGTGGTCGATACGATTCTAATATCGCCACCTGAAGCGGCTATTGACGCTAACGCTGATTCAATTTCACTATCAACCGTTTCCCATTCGGCTGCCGAGCCTCCTTTCGACGGACCTTTTAATTTTTCGATATCATATAGCCCCAATAAAGAAGCATGTGCACGTGCACTGGCACCATAAGATATTCCTGAAAGCTTGTTCGGTTCGATTTTGATGGGTCTTCCCTCTCTTGTTTTCACAAGTATACTCGCATAATCGCCTGCTTCTGCAAATGTGGAAGCATACCAGTTAGCGATCGTGGGGTACTCATCTACCGGTTTATTAATATAAGAAACCGCCTTCCGTACCGGCGCTTCACAGGAGGCCAGGGAAACTGCCGCCATCCCAAAACCGAGGGTCTTTAGGAAATCTCTCCGGTGGGTGCCTGTCCCATCGGTTAAATGCTCGTAAGTAACATCGGTCTCGGTCGGAGGATTGAATTCTTTCTCCGAGCTTGCAATGAAATTAGTGTCATTTCTCAGCTCCTCTAACCCTGTCCAGTACCGTTTCGTATTATTTTCCATAAATCCTATTCAATACTTCTATATTCGGAGAACTCTTTCAACCTAAAACTTAATAGTGACATTTAGAACATTCCAAACCACCAATATCTGCCACTTTCAATGTGTTGCCTTTTCCTTCTTCTTCGTGGACTTGAACCAACTTATCGTAATAGGCATTCCCTTTTGAATTCACGTCGGTTGTTCGGTGACAGTCAATACACCAACCCATGGTTAGGGACGAACGTTGCTCGACAACTTCCATCGATTTGATATCCCCATGACAGGTTTCACACTCCACTCCACCCACGTTTACGTGTTGAGCATGATTGAAATAAGCTAAATCCGGAAGGTTGTGAACCCTTACCCATTCGATGGGCTGATTTTTTTCTATGGAAGCGTAAATTTTTTGAATCTCGGGCGACTCTCTCTTAATTACACCATGGCAGTTCATACAGATGTTTGCGGAAGGAATCGTGGCTGCCTTACCTTTATTTACGCCGGTATGACAGTAGTTACAGTCGATCTCGTATTCACCTGCATGTAGTTTGTGCGAGAATGCGATGGGTTGCTTGGGAGCGTAACCTTGTTGTACACCTACATTGAAGGCCCCGTCGAGAGAGGTTTTTATTACGAACAGAACAAACACCCAAGCTGTTGCTGAAATAACTGCTGGATGGCGGACTGCTCGGTTGAAAAGATCTTTGGCCGATGTGCCCGATTTTTCTTTGGTAGCCTGGCCTCCGTCTATCGTCTTCGATAGCACATTCAATACCACCAACAAGACCACCGAAAGTAGAAGAACAACAACTACCAATACAACGAGAAGGACCACAAACAAAGTGGAAGGGCCTTCAGCTTGCGCACCGCCACCACCACCGGCTGAAGCCGTTGCGGATGAAGCTGCCGCAGCCTTGATATTAGCATCCTCGATATAGGCTAAAATATCTTGCACGTCGGTCTCTGACAAAGTTGGGAAACTTGTCATGGGGACCTTATTATATTCGTTAAAGATCTTGACTGCATCCGGATCGCCGGCCGCAACCATGGCTTGTGAATTACGAATCCATTTTACCAGCCACTCGAAACTATGTTTCTTGTGAATGTCTTTCAGACCAGGCCCCACTGATCTGCTGGTACCCGTGTCGTGGCAGGATGCACAATTCGACTTAAAAAGCGAACCTCCATTGGCAATGTCACCTGTCAGCTCATTTGCCGCACCTGCTGCACCGGCATCCTCGTCTTGCGCAAATGCTGCAGACGGAATCGCCATCACGAAAAAGGCAAGTAAGACCAGCAAAAAACTACTACCAGATATGAAGCTTGACAGGCAAGGAGACTTACGTAAAGAGTAAAAATTCCTACAAATTGAATTCATAATCCACAATACATTATTCTTAGTTCCGCAAAACTAATGTACGATTTTCTATCCGCAAAAGTATTCATACCTTATTTTAATAGCGTTTCTTATTTATATTACTTCTAATCTAGTAGATAGCAGGGAGGTAAATTTTGCATCAGGTTTATATTGAATATATACAATTTTGAATCCGAACCGCTAGGCGCAGAATATACCTATTTTTCCTTTTATTTACTAACCTAGCAAAAGGATAATTAGAATACCAATTTATCTTCTATTCATGGCTGAATCCTAAGTATAAAAAGGGATTATCTTCAATATATGAGGAAGTAACTTCAAATGAATCGCCGTTGTTTGTATTGCCTTTATACTCAAAATCGCCACAAAAAATCGCCATCAGCATATTACTTACTTATTCATATAAGAAAGTGGTATAAAATATTTCTTAGTTATATATCTTAAAGTTTATGATGCTTGAAATGAGCGAATTAGGGCTAATTGGTACAGAATCATAAAAATCAAAAACGTGCAAGGAGTACAAAAATCTAGAAATTTCGAGGAGCCAACCTATAAGCCGGAGGAATAACCATTTTTAAGCTCAAAAAATTGTATTATTTAAATTTCTGTTCAAAAAGGCTAACAAAATTACAACCTGTATTTAACCTGCTTTTTCGACGACTGAAATGAGGCCTAACGGTAGGTCATTATACTTCGAAGCTCAACCTGCATTTATTTCGAATATAAATGAGCCATTATGGGGGTTAAAAAATGGAAATAAGCGTGAGGTTAGGGCGCGGGGATAAAAAAAAGGCCGCTTTATCTCGTTTGAAATAAAGCGACCTGGCGTAGAGGTTCCGAGCGGATTCGAACCGCTGTACAAGGTTTTGCAGACCTCTGCCTAGCCACTCGGCCACGGAACCGTATTCGGGAATTTTCCCGCAAAGTTAGGAAAACTCCCGAATATCTGTGTATGCTATTCTTCTTTACCTTTTTCCGATGCCTCTTTAGCGGCACGTTTTTCAGAGGCTTCCATTTTCGACTTCAGTTGAGAAAGAACGTCAATGTCGCCCAAGGTAGACTTTTCAGCTTCTTTGTTAACTGATTCGGATTTGGCAGCTCCTGATTTTTTGGCAGGTTTCTCCGCTTCCGTGGGTTGTTGCCAAGTTTTGGTATGAGAAAGAACAATTTTCTTGTCGTCTTTCGAGAATTCCAGGACAACGAAATCCAAGCTCTCGCCTACTTCTGCAACGGAACCATCCTCTTTGGTAAGGTTTTTAATTGTAGCGATTCCTTCAATACCGTAGGGTAATTCCAGGACAGCAATCTTATCGCCTTTTGATACGATGGTGCTGCGATGGGTGGAACCTGGTTCGAACAAGGTTTCGAATGTATCCCATGGATTGGCTTCGAGTTGTTTGTGACCGAGCGCCAAACGACGGTTTTCTGTGTCTAATTCAAGTACAACTACTTCAAGGTTCTCCCCTACTTTGACGAAATCAGAAGGATGTTTTACCTTTTTGGTCCAGGACAGGTCAGATACGTGAACTAGGCCGTCGATTCCTTCTTCCAATTCGATAAACAGACCGAAGTTAGTCAGGTTACGCACTAAACCGGTATGCTTGGTACCTACCGCGTATTTGGTTTTCAAATCGGGTTGGTTCCATGGATCTTCGGTTAGTTGTTTGATGCCTAAAGACATCTTGCGCTCTTGACGATCGAGGGTAAGAATGACCGCTTCGATTTCGTCACCTACTTTAAGGAATTCCTGTGGGTTACGCAGGTGTTGAGACCAAGACATTTCTGAAACGTGGATCAAACCTTCCACCCCGGGTAGTATTTCTAAGAATGCGCCGTAGTCAGCCACATTCACAATTCTACCACTAACCTTAGAACCTACTTGGATATCTTCATCTAGTGAATCCCAAGGATGGGCTTGTAGTTGCTTGAGACCTAATGAAATACGTTTCTTCTCGTCGTCGAAATCAAGAACAACCACGTTAAGTTTCTGGTCAAGCGACAGCAACTCAGACGGATGACTGATTCTACCCCAGGAAATGTCGGTAATATGCAGCAAGCCGTCTACACCTCCTAGGTCGATGAACACTCCAAAGTTGGTCATGTTTTTGATGACACCTTCGAGTACCTGACCCTTTTCCAGGTTGGTCAAAATTTGCTGACGTTGTTCTTCAAGATCTTTCTCGATAAGCACTTTGTGAGACACAACGACGTTATCGTTTGTGCTGTTGATTTTCACCACTTTCACTTCCATCACCTTACCAACAAACACATCAAAGTCTCTAATAGGCTTAACATCTATTTGAGAGCCTGGCAAGAAAGCCTCGATTCCAAAGATATCAACAATTAATCCACCTTTGGTACGACGTTTTACTAGCGCCTCAATCACTAGATCCTCTTCATAGGACTTGTGGATTTTACTCCAGGCTGTAATTACTTTCGCTTTTTTACGAGATAGGACCAATTGTCCTTGTGCGTTTTCCTGGCTTTCGATGAAAACCTCGACTTCGTCTCCGATTTTCAAATTAGGATTTTCGCGGAACTCATTAAATGAAACGATGCCATCCGATTTGAAGCCGATGTTTAAAATAACCTCGCGGTCGGTAATACCAACCACCGTTCCTTTCACAACTTCTTTCTCCTGGATGGGGGATAACGTACCTTCGTAAAGGTTTTCTAGCTGTTCCCGTTCTGTTGAAGAATAACCATACCCGAATCCTTTTCGACCGAT
>JBAYRB010000010.1:0-13822 GCA_041676905.1 Spirosomataceae bacterium | reverse complement strand
GCTACGATTATTCATGTAGTTTTATAATTTAGGGACAATGAAAAAAAGCAAGTTCAGCGAGAGCCAGATCATCAAGATTCTGTCTCAACAGGAGGCCGGATTATCGGTTTCGGACATTTGCCGTGAGCACGGCATTAGCCAGGGGACCTTTTACTCCTGGAAGAACAAGTACTCGGGAATGGACGTTTCCCAGCTCAAGCAGATGAAGGAAATGGAAAAGGAGTGGCCACATGCGTGAATTCCTGTTGGGCTTCCAACAACTCCAATGCTTCCCGCACCTTGTGAGCAATGAATTGGGAGCCGTTGTCATTGCGTATAATGACGCCTTTTAATCCAAACGATAGGTCAAGCCACCGCATCAGGGCGATCACATCCGCTTGTCGAACGCTGCGTTGCAAGATCCAGCACAAAATCCGGCGACTGTATACATCCATGATGGCCAGTTGATAATACCAGCGAGATTCGCCTTGAACCGCCGGGCGGCCCCGCCAAATATATTTGATATCAAGGCTTAAATACTCCATTGGGCGTTTAGCGTCTATACGACGGTGCTTCACCCACTTCCTTTTCCCTTGGGCCTGTATACGCTTGCCAGACAATAAATGGTGCTCTTTCATCAGCCGGTATACTTTCTTAGCGTTGATCTCATACTCCATATCACGGAGTTCTTCGGTCATTTTGCGGTACCCGTACACACAGTAGTCCATTGTAAGAATGGCACGTATCTGATCCACTACCAGTCTATTTTCCACCAATGCGAAGCCCCCAACTATCGTGTGCGTGCTAGGCCTTATGCCTCTCACCCCTTCCCGAGCCTTGTAGTACAAGCTGCTCTTGGGAACACCGGCCCACTGACAAAGATCAGCAACAGGCAACTTACCTTTATACTGGGCAATCATTTCCTTCCTTTCGGATAATGGGCATCGCTTTTTTTTGATAGCTCGGTCTTGAACGGCACCGGCCGCCCGGTCAAGTTCAAGTGCCTGATTGGCGACAATTTTCTTTAGCCGCGCGTTCTCTTCCTCTAAGGCACGAAGTTGAGGATCAATTCTTTTGTAACCCGGTTTTAGGCCTTCCTTGCCTTTAGAAAGGTGTTACCGTTTCCAATTGCTTAGAACAGAATACGCAAGATTATACTTCCGGGCTGTTTCTGTCGGGCCCTCCCTCTCGGCCTCTTGAAGAATACTATACTTCTCTCCCGGGGTAAAATGACGTCTCGATTTTGACATAACTCCTAAATTTACTGTGACTAAATTGATTTCCAATTTTAGTCCAGCCTTTTAGGGGGCTAAGACATTTTTGAATTATTTATGCCTGTTTAAGTGAAAACTCCCCTATTTTTAGATTCGGTAGTAGCTGCTATCGAAAAAGTATTGATGCAAAAAAGCCGTCCCCTTTATTTGAGACAGCTTTTAAATTCAGACTTACCTCCGCCCCTAAGCGAGATCAAAACGATCTAGATTCGAAACTTTTACCCAGGCAGCCACGAAGTCGTTAACAAATTTCTCCTGTGCATCGTCACTTCCGTATACTTCGGCTAATGCCCTTAGTTCGGAATGAGACCCAAATACTAAATCGGCACGTGTAGCGGTCCATTTTACTTCCCCTGTCTTCCGATCCCTCCCCTCGAATAGCTCCTTCGAGTCATCAACAGCCTTCCAAACCGTATGCATGTCAAGGAGGTTCGTGAAAAAATCGTTGGTAAGTACCCCCACCCGATCTGTAAATACACCGTGAGACGAACCATCGAAGTGGGCTCCTAACGCTCTCATCCCCCCAACCAAAACGGTCATTTCTGGTGGAGTAAGCGTTAATTGCTGTGCTTTGTCGACTAATAACCTTTCAGTCGCTACCCCAGATTTAGCTTTCAAATAGTTTCGGAATCCATCCGCTTGAGGCTCCAAATAGGCAAACGATTCTACGTCGGTCTGCTCTTGGAGGGCATCCGTACGCCCTGGAGTAAAGGGAACTTCGATTTCAAAACCCGCTTCTTGAGCTGCCTTTTCAATAGCCGCAGCCCCAGCTAAAACAATCAGATCCGCTAATGAGATTTTCTTTCCCCCCGTATGAGAAGTATTAAAGGACTGTTGAATTTCCTCCAATACGCCCAAAACCTCAGAGAGCTGCGGGGGACTATTGACCTCCCAGGTATTTTGAGGTGCAAGACGAATCCGTGCCCCATTGGCTCCTCCACGCTTGTCAGAACTTCTAAAAGTGGATGCCGATGCCCAGGAAACTGTCACCAACGTGGATACCGGGAGACCTGTATCCAAAATCGCTTTTTTCAGAGCCACGATATCGTGTTTTTCCACTAGTTGATGTTCCAACTTTGGTAGAGGATCCTGCCAAATCAAGTCCTCATCGGGCACTTCAGGTCCCAGGTATCGCGTCTTCGGACCCATATCCCGGTGGGTCAACTTGAACCACGCCCGTGCAAATGCGTCGGCAAACTCATCGGGATTTTCATAAAAACGACGCGAAATGGGACCGTAAAAAGGATCATATCGTAATGCTAAGTCGGTGGTCAACATGGAAGGTGCATGGCGAAGCGAAGGATCATGAGCGTCGGGAACGGATCCTTCCCCCATTTGGTGCTTTGGTTTCCATTGAAATGCACCTCCCGGACTTTTCGTCAATTCCCACTCATATCCGAACAAGTTCCAGAAAAAATTGTTAGTCCAACAGGTGGGTGTGCTGGTCCAGGTCACTTCCAAACCACTGGTAATCGTATCCTTTCCGTGGCCGCTACCATACGAGCTCATCCATCCCAACCCTTGTAATTCTAGATCCGCAGCTTCCGGCTCAGCTCCTACATGAGATGGGTCGGCTGCCCCATGCGTTTTCCCAAATGTATGACCGCCAGCGATGAGTGCCACCGTCTCTTCATCGTTCATGCCCATTTGCGCAAACGTTTTTCGTATGGCTTGTGCTGCCAACAATGGATCCGGGTTCCGGTCAGGCCCCTCTGGATTTACATAAATTAACCCCATTTCAGTAGCGGCCAAAGGGTTTTCAAGTGCTTCCGGATTCCGATGCGTTTTGACCCACTCTTTTTCACTTCCCCAATACACATCGCGATCCGCTTCCCAAACATCAGCACGACCCCCACCGTAGCCAAAGGTCTTGAACCCCATGGTTTCCATTGCCACATTCCCGGCTAGTATCATCAAGTCAGCCCAGGATATTTTTTTCCCATATTTCTGCTTAATCGGCCATAACAGGCGTCTCGCCTTATCCAGATTGGCGTTGTCAGGCCAACTGTTGAGTGGGGCAAATCTTTGCTGTCCGCGCCCGGCTCCCCCTCTTCCGTCGTGTACCCGATAAGTTCCGGCACTATGCCAGGCCATTCGTATAAAAAAAGGTCCATAGTGTCCAAAATCTGCCGGCCACCAGTCTTGTGAATCCGTCATTAATTCAGCCAATTCCTTTTTAACGGAAGCGAGATCAAGACTTTCAAACTCCTTTTTATACTCAAAACTTTCACCCATTGGATCTGATAAGGGTGAATGTTGACGAAGGACATCCAACGTCAGGCGATCTGGCCACCAATCTTCATTTTGATTGCCCACCCCGTTTGTTTCCGTAGATACTGGCTTTTCATTCCCTAAGGTACCATTATGAAAAGGACACTTACTGATGTCTTTTAAATCTTGCATTTCCATTGTCATTTTCTATTGATTGAGGATAAATTTTCACTTTATAGCTTTTGCGAACGCGAGGGATCAGATTATTCAATTCCGTTTTCCTTCTTGATTCGCTAGCAAAGCTACCGCCACATAGCGATATAGATCAAACTGAATGTTTCTATATTCTCATAGAGCAATACTATATGAAGGCATTTGATAATCGGTTTGGGGTAGTCGTACGGGTCTCCATACATTCCAAATTTTTTCCCTATCTTTACCCATTATAAGCACGGGGTGCCCCAAAAGGCTGAGATCATACCCGAGACCTGATTTGGATAATGCCAACGTAGGGATGCTGAAACTCAACATTTTCGGACTCCATTCATTGGCATACCCCAGTGAATGGAGTTTTTTTTAACCGCTATCGTAAGTTATGGAAGTAGGAAAATTCACGACGGGCTTAATACCCGCTCATCAGCAAAATTGGCAAGGAAGAAAAGAATGGTTTTTCAATCGGGAGCATACCGATACTTACGAACTCTGGTATGAAGGCCGATATAAAAGGGCTGAAATAGGGCAGAAAAAAGTTATGGAACAACTAGTATCCGGTGACAAAAGGGTCAAAACCCTATTGGAGTTTGGATGCGGAACGGGTCGGTTTACACGATGGTGGAAAGAAATAGGGGTGGAAGCAACGGGAGGAGATATTTCCCCCCTCATGTTATCCCAAGCTAAATATCTTTTCGGTGGAGATCTTGTCATGGCTGATTCGCATCACATGCCCTTTAAAGACCATACCTTCGATGCCCTAGCCTTTATTACTACATTCGAATACTACAAGGACCCGGTAAAGGTTATCCGCGAAGCAGCCAGAGTAGCAAAATACGGGATAGCCATGGGCATGATGAACCGCAACTCACCGAAAGTGCTCCGAAGAAGGATACAACAGTTGTTTGGCAAAAACCCGTTCTATGTCACAGCCACTTTTTACACACCTCAAAAACTAAGCGAAATCATACACCAAGCCTTAAAAGGACGCGAATATTCCATCTATTGGACCTGTACCGGCTTACCTAAATGGTTTCCTATACAGCAATGGAGTGTCCCCTACGGCGATTTTTTCGGCTTGTATGTAAGGTTTAACGATGTGGAATAATGAGTGACAAAATTGGAAAAATAGAGAAAGACCTATTTGAAGCGTTCATCGCCCACCAATGCGGACACCCCCGATCGGAAGTGATCGCAGGGCCAGGGTTCGGGGTCGATGTTTCAGTGGTAGACTTAGGGAATGATAAGGCAATGACCTTAACAAGCGACCCGCTTTCCCTCATCCCCTCTCTGGGTTTGGAAGAATCTGCATGGTTGTCAGTGCATTTGATGGCTAACGATATGGCTACTACCGGATTCGCACCCATGTACGGACAATTTGTTCTGAACCTCCCTTCCACCTTTTCTGAAGTAGAATTCCAGCGATATTGGTCCTATATCCACCAATACTGCCAAAAACTTGAAATGACTATTACCGGCGGACATACCGGTTTTATTGAAGGGCAACACTCAACTATAGCCGGTGGTGGCACCTTTATTTCGATAGCACCCAAAAAAAACATAAGGCTTTCGAAATACGCACAACCCGGCAATGTCATTCTGGTTACCAAATCTTGCGCTATTTCATCAGCGGCCATACTGGCGATGAGTTTCCCAGAAACCGTCAAAGCCAAAGCCGGCCACGAAATATACCACCGGGCATGCGAATCTTTTTATCAAACCTCATCACTGCCCGACGCCCTAGCAGCGGTCGGTGAAAATGCTAGCGATTCAGCAGTGACCGCCCTACACGATGTAACGGAAGGGGGTGTACTCGGTGCCATATACGAAATGGCGATTGCTTCAGGAAATGGGGTACGTGTGTTTAACGACCATTTACCCATATCCGAAGCTCAAGCAACCATTTGCAAAATCTTTGAACTAGATCCGCGCTACTGTATAGGAGCCGGTTCGATGATCATTGCCTGTGAAAAAGATGCTACTGATACGGTTATCGCTCGCCTCCATTCGGAACAAATTCCCTGCGTTGCTGTGGGTGAATTTTGTCCTAAAGAAGAAGGCGTGACACTGGTCGACAGCGAGTATACTCGTCCCCTGACCTACTTCGATCAAGATCCGTATTGGGCTGCATTTTATAAAGCAATTAAACTAAAATGGAAATGAAAAATGGTGTTTATCTAATTCTGGATCCAGCTATGGAACCAGGGAGTTTATTGAGAAAGCTCAAACAAGCTCTCCTAGAAGATATCGCAGCTGTACAAATATGGGATCATTTTAAAAACGGTACCATTCCCACCTATTTGATTGAAGAAATTCAATTACTATGTCAGGAACGTTCGGTCCCTGTGCTGATCAATAATCGTTGGGAACTGTTAAAGCATACCTATTTAGACGGCGTGCATTTCGATTCCCCACCCCATGATCTTTCCCAACTGAAAACCGAAATCGGAAGAGAGTTTATCGTAGGGATTACCTGCAATAACGATTTAAACTTGGTTAAATGGGCTCAGGAGAATGAGGTAAACTACCTATCATTCTGTTCAATGTTCCCTTCATCAACCTCCAACAGTTGCGAGCTAGTAAGTTTCGACACTGTACGGAGAGCCAGGGAAATTACTACCATGCCCATTTTCCTAGCTGGCGGTATTCGACCAGATAATTTAATTCAACTAGAAGATCTGGACTTCTCAGGGATCGCTGTCATCTCAGGGGTTATGAACAGTAATAACCCGGCCGTGGAAATAAATAAGTATAACTCGATTTTAAATACCTTGGTAAAATGAAACTGCAAACTATCCCCAAATTATGTTGCCCCTTTGATAAGTCTGACCTCCAACTCGAAATAATCACCAAAGACTTGCACGATGAGGTAATCGAAGGTTTACTCAGTTGTGACATCTGTAAAAGAATTTATCCCATCGTATCAGGGATACCGATCATGAATCCCGATGAATACCGTGAATTTAGTCTGGAACAACCTCTTTTGGAAAGATGGTCGCAAAAGAAGGTATCCACCCAATTTAGACTACTCGATAACTAGAAAAAGCACCCTTATGAGTCGTTCATAAAGGGTGCTTTAGGCTCTGTTGCCCATTATAAAATGCTTTTAGGGACGACGTCGGGAAGGTTGAACCGATTTCCCATTGGCATCAAAGTAGGTATTCTGACCATCTATTTGGGTCGAATAATACCGCTGATTACCCACTTGAATTTGATTTACATTAGATACATTTTTGTTCCTTAGCCCTTCTTGCATCGACGATGGTAAATCCTCTAATGAGGCCTGGGTTTCAGTTTGAATCACCCGTCCGTCAATTCCGTACAAAACGGACCATCTCTTTCCGTCTCGCGAAAAGTTACTCCGGTACACATCCTGATTATACTCCCATTGAGCGTCATTGACGTCGGAATAATCCGTTTGAAATGTTGTTCGAATGTTTTCAGGCACTCGACCCATTTCTACTGAATTGTAATTTCCGCTATTCATATAGGGAAAGTTCAGATTTCTGCTGTCTTGGTTCTGGATGCGGCCACTTTGAGCCTGTGGACCCGTCTGATTGCTCTGTGGCGTGGACTGAGCCTGGGCTCCGATAACAATTCCTGCTACCAAGCCCAATGTTAAAATGTGATTTTTCATGACGTTGTGTGTGTTCAAATGGAATTAAATTATTCAAAAAATTATATAGGATGGAAAAGTGCAGTCTCCTACCCATTAGGGATCGATTTTACAGAAAGTTACCTTAAGCAGGTACTTTTCGGCTCTTTTCGCGTTCCCAGAATCGGTGTTGGGAAATCGCTTTGACGAATAAATCGGCTAGAGATTTTGGCCTGTTATTAATAACGATACCATCGCGTAGGGCAATCTTCTCGTCAAACTTTTCCGGTAGTTTGCGAAAGAAATAGGTAGCTTCAAAAACCTGAATAGCCGAAACATCCGCAGCGATGGGCTTGCAATGGCGGAAAGCTTGGTTTAGAAAATGCACCGCATCGGCATCTGCTTCAAGCGTAGCGACGCTATTAGCTCCACCAGGCACATAAACAGCATCGTACATCACCGAATCCATGGTAAGGAAACTATGTTGAACCGGCACAATTTCGCTATTAGCAGCCGTAACAAAACCCTGTCGCGGCGCAATCAGGTCTACGATCGCCTTTTGATCTTCTAAGGTTTTCTTAACAGTTTTTATGGAATTCGAATCAACTCCATCCGCAACAAGAAAAGCGATTTTCCGAGATACAATGCTATCCTTCACCGTATTGGCCATACTCAACGGAGTGGATTTAACGAGTGCTCCCTCCACTTGTACAGGTTGATATTCATCTGGATTAGCATCCGCAGGTATACTTTGATTAAGAGGTTCATCTGCTTCCTTGGGGATGGGTAGACGTAGAGCCAGTGCCACGGACGTTGCCAACCCTTTATCAATTTGACCAAGAACTCTAAGCATCCTTTTTCGGACATCGATATTGACAACCTTCCCTAATTCAAAATTTAATGCATCGATTAAATGGTCCTTTTCGGGTTCGGACTGACTATTGAAGAACAACCTGGCCTGACTGAAATGGTCGAAAAAACTACGACTTCTGGCTCGGACTTTTTTCGCATCAACTCGTTCGGGGTAAGTGGTATATCCTCCTTCAGACGCTTTTGCCTGTCGAGGATCCCCATTGGCCAGTGAGTTGGGGTGATAGCTCGATTTCCCTCGATTTATTATTTGCCGCATATATCCGTCCCGTTGATTATTGTGTACGGTCACAATGGGTCGATTGATAGGGATCTCCTGAAAATTTGGTCCACCTAAACGAATTAGCTGTGTATCTGTATAGGAAAACAATCGCCCTTGAAGCAAGGGGTCATTTGTGAAGTCTATCCCTGGGACCACATGCCCTACGTGGAAAGCTGACTGTTCGGTCTCTGCAAAAAAAATTGTCCGGATTCCGGTTCAAGGTTAGCCTTCCCACTCGTTGAACAGGCACAAGTTCCTCGGGAATAATCTTCGTTGGATCAAGTAAATCAAAGTCGAAAGCATGTTCGTCTTCCACGGGAACCACCTGAATTCCCAATTCCCATTCGGGGAAATTCCCTCCTTCAATGGCCTCCCACAAATCTCTACGATGAAAATCCGGATCCTTACCTGAGATAATTTGTGCTTCATTCCAGGCTACAGAATGCACCCCTAATAAAGGTTTCCAATGAAATTTTACAAAACTAGCTACACCTGCTTCGTTGACAAATCGAAAGGTGTGAACCCCGAATCCTTCCATCATCCGGTAGCTTCGTGGAATGGCTCGGTCGCTCATGAGCCACATGATCATATGCGCTGATTCTGGCATGAGCGAGATAAAGTCCCAAAAGGTATCATGTGCCGAGGCGGCCTGAGGAATTTCATTGTCGGGCTCGGGTTTAACCGCATGCACTAAATCGGGGAATTTCATGGCGTCCTGTATAAAGAATACCGGCATGTTATTTCCTACCAAATCGAAATTTCCCTCCTCGGTGTAAAATTTTACGGCAAATCCACGTACATCTCGCGCTAGATCCGTAGATCCTCTTGAACCAACTACCGTAGAAAAACGTACGAATACCGGTGTTTCAACAGTTGGATCTTGAAGAAACGCAGCCTTGGTCAAGGGCGCCAGGGATTCGTAAACTCTGAATACGCCGTGCGCCCCGGAACCCCGTGCGTGGACTACTCGTTCAGGAATTCGTTCATGATCGAAGTGCGTAATCTTTTCACGCATGATAAAATCCTCCAACAAGGTAGCCCCACGGTCCCCTGCTTTCAGTGAGTTTTGATCATCATTGATCCTCACCCCGTGATTGGTGTTCATCAGACGGTTTTGACCCGTCTCGGTATCGCCTTGTAAATCTTTGATCTTTTTATTGTCAGCCTGATTCTTTTTCATCTCCAAAAAAGTTTATAGTTAGTCGATAGAAGTTTTTAATGGCGGGTTTTAAGACACCTTCATTCCTTTTGGGAGGATCTCATTTAAGGCTATGGCAGTTAACTTTTCATCTGAATTTGCCTCTTCGTCAAGCGTTTTTTTTCAAAATTTCAACCACTTCGTTCAACCCCAGCCCCTCGGCTAAGTTGATGAGGCTTTCGTAGGAAACGATCTCGTAATGTTCGACTTTTTGACAGGCAGTGATGATCCCCATGTCTGTGACCGGACCCGATCGGCCTGTCATTTCGATGATGGCTTCACCCTCTTTGGCAAGTCCCTCCACAGCGATACACTTCTTCGAAAGAGGTTTTTCTGATAACGCCGCAAAAACAGCCTCCAGACGTTCCACCTGTACCAATGTTTCGCCTTGATGCGTAGTGATGGCTTCCTTCAACCGAGGGTGTGTGGCCGCCCCCGCCATAACCGGTAAGACTTTTACCAAATGATTTTCCGCCCAATAAATTTCATGTAATGCAGTTATCAATAAATCATAGAAGGTCGGCTCTGCAACGAGTTGTGGTTGAGTTGAAAACTTGGGCTTCGTCCCTGTTGATTTTTTCATGACGTTGAATGGTTTGATGTTGAATAGGTTAGACCTAAAGAACAGAGGTATCGGTTCAAAGGTGAATTTACATTCAAATAATCGATCCATCGCAGGGGACTAATCATTTTGAGAGGATAAGCCCTTTCCGCCACGTCTTAACAGGGGAGTGATAGTGTGAAGTATCTAACCACTCTGGGTATGTTTAGAACAACACCCCTACACTAATTATCATTTTGATGTCGGGAACGAAATTTGGGATTCGTTATTACTTGACCTTACTAAATTAAATTTTAACATATTCTATATATTTTAGTAAAAATTTAAGACTAACTTTAGCGAATAATTCAAATCAACAAATGGAAAACTTGAATCAATATTTGATTTCAGCAGCAAGGCAAGGGAACGTTCCGGTACTGGAAGAATTACTAAGTCGCGGTGCCGACATTAATTATCAGGATGAGCGCGGATTCACCGCTTTAATGATTGCTTGTTACAACGAACAGCCCGATGCCGCTCAATTCCTGGTATTAAAGGGAGCGGATGTCAATTTAGGGGATCATGGCGGAAACACGCCCTTGATGGGTGCTACTTTTAAAGGGCATCTGGCAATTGCTCAAATGCTTATAGACCACGGTGCGAATCTCGATGCACAGCATGCAAACGGTGGCACAGCTTTGATGTTTGCGGCCATGTTTGGAAGAAACGATTTGGTAAAATACTTGCTAGATCGTGGCGCCAATAAAGACGTACGTGACGCCCGTGGACTTACTGTCTTCGACTTAGCTACCCTGCAGGGCAACGATGTGGCGGTTAAATACCTGCTCGCAGTCGACTAAATCGAGCTAATCGACCTAGTCGAAAGCCGACTCCATATCGATTACTAAGAGGCGGTGCATTGAATTCGACTGACGGCATTCCCTGTTCTATCGCATATTCTTTGATCCAGGTCACCTATTTGCCTTAAATCGCTAACGGTGCTTTCGATTGGAAGCGGGACACATTAATTCGTTATAACCATATACACACACCCATTTACCTCACTGCGTAAGGATCAATTCCAGGTCGTTTCGAAATCGAAAAATATGGAAGTAAAACATAAACGATCGCTGCGCGTATTCCAATGAACTATGAAAATCGTATTATTTTATCATTCGGTGATTTCCGATTGGAATCACGGTAACGCCCATTTTTTGCGGGGAATTGCCACGGAGTTGTACCGCCTAGGCCATGAAGTAAGAATTTTGGAACCCGCCAACGGTTGGAGCCTCTCCCATTTGGTTGAAGAAAGGGGTGAAGCTGCTTTCGACGACTTCGAACGAAACTTTCCTCGGCTTACTCCTAATTTCTATCATCTCGAAAACCCGAATTTAGACCCTTATTTAAGGGATGCCGATTTGGTAATTGTACACGAATGGAACGATCCATTCCTCATCGAATTAGTTGGTCGAAAAAAGCGTGAATTTGGCTATAAGCTACTCTTTCATGATACCCACCACCGAGCCAAGAGTGAACCGGATGCGATGAATCGTAACCGGCTAGCAGCTTATGACGGAGTACTGGCATTTGGCGACCCCATCAGGGATTTGTATCTGAAAAACGGTTGGGTAGATAAAGCATGGACCTGGTATGAAGCTGCCGACGACGCTCATTTTTATCCGCGAAGACCTCCCTACAAAGAAGGCGATCTGGTTTGGGTCGGAAATTGGGGAGCTGATCGTTGTGCTGACTTTTTTGAAGAAATCTTGATCAAACCGGTACGTGATTTGAAAATTTCGGCTACCCTCTACGGATCCGGCTTCCCCGATCCATTGCTCGAAAAAATCCGTCGTGCCGGTATACGTTTTAAAGGGTATCTGCCGTCTACGGCAATTCCAGAGGTATATTCCAAATATCACTGTACGATTCATATCCCACGAAGTCCCTATTGTGACGAATTACCCGGCATTCCGACCATCAAAACATTTGAAGCAATGGCTTGCGGGATACCCCTAGTGAGTGCTCCCTGGCGAGATGCACATATGCTATTCAAGCCTGGTGAGGATTTTCTCATCAGTCATAATGCCCGAGAAATGACCCGGAATTTGAATCAAGTCATCAAGTCGGAAACGCTCCGTTCATACCTAAGTAAAAATGGATTACGTACAGTGCAAGAAAAACATCTTTGTTCACATAGGGTAGAGCAATTGTTCGGAATTTTAAGGCAAATAGAGACGGTTAATCAGTCTCGATTACATTCTTGAAGACCTAAGAAGATCCAATGTACTTCTTAGGTCTTTTGCCCAATACGTCTAACCAATCCCCCCTTTCATCAATTCTCGAACCGTCTGACGGATCATCGGGAGCTGATCGGAATCACCTTTCATAATGGCTTTGAAAAAGTTGCTTAGTTGTTCCCTATTGATATGAGAAGGTATCACAGGAACATTCGGATCGGTCACGACATCCAACACTGCTGGACGGTCGGCGTCGATTAATTTAGCCAAGGCGGGAGCTATATCTTCGTCATTTTCCACTCGGATCCCTTCCAACCCGATCAATTTCGCAAATTCGGCATAAGGAACATCCGGAATGTTCTGGGAAGCCTCATATTTCGGTTCTCCGGAGAGAATTCGCTGCTCCCAGGTAACCATATTCAAATCACGATTATTTAGCACCACGACTAACAGTCGTGGGTCGACCCATTCCCGCCAGTATTTGGCCACCGTAATTAATTCATTCATACACAACATCTGCATCGCTCCATCCCCCACGAGCGCAACAGCGAGTCGGTCAGGAAACGCAAATTTGGCAGCAATAGCATAGGGTACAGCCGGACACATAGACGCTAAATTACCCGAAAGAGATCCTTTCATACCTTCCTGGCTAACCAGGTTACGGGCATACCAAAAAGCACTTGTGCCTGAATCGGCGGTAACAATACTCCGTTGGGGTAGCAGTTGCGACAACTCCATGATAACCCGTTGCGGATTGATGGGGTCGGCAGGTTTAAGTGCTCTTTTTTGAACGGTCTCACCCCACTCTGCAACCCAATTTTCAATTTTATCTCGCCACTTCCTATCGATCTTATAAACTAGTTTTGGTAACAGGGCTTTTAAGGTTAATTTACTATCTCCCAGCAAGTTCAGTTCCATAGGATAGCGAATTCCCAGCTTACTTGCATCGATGTCGATTTGAATTCCCCTGGCTTTCCCCGGTTCGGGCAAGTATTCCGCATAGGGGAAACTACTTCCTATCATCAATAGGCAATCGCAATTATCCATCATTTCCCAACTAGGTTTTGTGCCCAACATCCCTATGGAACCGGTAACATAGGGGAGGTGATCGGGCAGGACCATTTTCCCCAATAATGCTTTGGCGACGCCAGCACCCAAGGTCTCTGCAACTTCCTGTATCTCTTTTTCAGCACCGAAGGCTCCTGCTCCAAGCAAAATCGCCACTCGCTCACTCTCATTCAGGATTCTAGCTGCTTTCTCTAGCTCTTGTTCAGTAGGTTGTAAAATTGACTCCGTTCGCCCTGCGTCAGTGACCACCTTCCCATGTTCTCGTTCCGGCACTACCACGGCTTTTTCTTCTTGCACATCCCGTGGTAAGATCACTGCCGTGACAGTCTTGCGCTCTCTTGCGATCCGGAAAGCGCGATCGATCACCATTCTCGCTT